>CAZXIY010000083.1:0-2510 GCA_964640935.1 uncultured Methanomassiliicoccales archaeon | reverse complement strand
GTCCTGGTGCTCGTGGTCGCGATGCTCGCTCTCGCAGCGGTCATCATGAAGAACAGGAAGTAAACCAATTAATAAGCCGAAGGGGCGGAACGCCCCTTCGGTAACTTTAGTTTTACCGCACATCATCCATTCATCGTGGACATGTCGGCCATCGGAACGGATCAAACATTATCATTCCGACCCGATAACGCCGATAACGTATACTCGACGTTACCTGGTCATGGTTAAAAATGAAAATACTAAACTGCAGTTCAACATTTGTCATCAAAAATGAAAATGTTAAAGTCGAGTTCAACATTTTAACGCAAATCTGGCGTCGCAATATCCGAACGGATCGTGATGCGGATGATTTTTCAGCATAAGCTGTGAACAAGGCAGTGAAGATCGCAAGAACGTTCGTATTTGTCAAATAAAGAGGACAGAGTATCGCATCACAGAATCCGAGTATGTGTTCGAGACCATGCGCAATAAGATATCGCTATCTCAAAGGCAGGGGTACTGGAGACATGTCTCGATCGTACATCAGTCCCCGAGCATCCAATCTGCCGCATTGACTATCTCGATGCCTTCCGGCACGTCCGGGAATTCCCGGTCCATCGTAACTATCGTCCTTTTGCTCCCGGTGCCGATAGCTTTCAAGGTCCTCGTCTCGCGGTCCAGCGTCCTTTTGTCCTTCAGCGACAGCGTGACCTGGTAGAATTCCGGATCGCCTCCTTTCCATGCCGTGAAATCGACCTCTTTGTCGTTGTAGGACCCGACGGAAACGGCGTAGCCGCGACGCAGCAGTTCCAAGTAAACGGCGTTCTCCAGCAGGGCCGACTCATTGTATTCCGAACCGTACAGCGTAGCATTCCTCATCCCGGTGTCCGCGGCGTAGAACTTGGCATTCACCCTCATATGCTCTTTGCCGATTATGTCGTACCTGTCCGCTCTGTAGAATATGAAGCATCTGCACAGTTCGCCGAGATACTTCTCCGTAGTACGCACGTCGCCGATGAGTGCACCCTTGGTGATGTTCCCGGCGGACACGAGATTGCCTATGTTCGACATCATGAATGCGGTGACGCTCTCCAGGATGTCCTGGTCCATGTCGACGCGTCTCCTGATGTCGTTGTTGACGATGGAATCGTACACCCCCTTCAGTATCGCCCTGTTCTTCGTCTCGTCGTCGGACAGGTCTATTATCGGCATGCCGCCCCAGCGAAGATACTGCCGGAATCTCTGGGTGTATCCGTTGTCGGCGTCGATGGGATACCTTGACATGAACTCGGAGAACGAGAACGGAAGTA
This sequence comes from uncultured Methanomassiliicoccales archaeon, assembly GCA_964640935.1. Lineage (GTDB taxonomy): Archaea > Thermoplasmatota > Thermoplasmata > Methanomassiliicoccales > Methanomethylophilaceae > CAZXIY01. The sequence continues at coordinate 1,221 of CAZXIY010000083.1, read as the reverse complement.
TGTGTATCTCGACGAACCTTCCGGTGAGGTGTGTTCCGAGCTCGGAGGACATCATCTTGGAATTCGAACCCGTGATGTACATGTTCGCTTTGAACTCCAGCCGGACGGTCTCTATCGCCCTCTCCCATCCGCTGACGGTCTGCACCTCGTCCAGAAGGACGTATACCTCTTCGGAGCGTATCGCGTTGCGGACGGACTCGTACAGCATCCTCTCCGAGTCGATGACGTATCTCTTCTCTTCCAGATCTATGTAGATTATATCCCGTTCCGGGACGCCGTCGGCGAGGAGATGGTCTCTGAACTGCTTCATGAGAACGGACTTTCCAGACCTGCGGATGCCGGTTATGATTTTCACGGTGTCTACGTTCTTCCTGTAGCTGTCGAGGACGGAGATGTACTGTCTGCGGGGGACCATTGCGCCGCTCATGCTTTCGAATCTGCTGCGATGGATTTAAATGTTCTGAATTTATGGATTACAATCCAAGAAATTAATGGACTGTAATCCAATAAATCTATGTGTTGCAATCCACGGTAGTCTGTATCGATGTCCAATCGGGGCCCGAAAGGGCCTCGATTGGACATCGATACTCAAATACATGCAGGTCGCCGCGATTCCAGCAGCCAGTCGATCAGCGAGATCACTCTGATCCCGTCTATATCCTTCATCGGGAAACGGTCATACGTTATCACTGTCTTCGGATAGTTGTCGTCTATCGCTCTCAGCGGACGCAGTTCCCTTTCCCTCGTATCGTCATCGGAGATGTTCATGCTCACCTGGTAATACGACTGCTTCCCGTCGGCATCCGCGGACATGAAATCCACTTCCTTATTGTCGACCGAACATACGGACGCGTTGCCATACCTATACATGAGCTCCATGAAGACGACGTTCTCCATAATGCCGTCGAGATCCCTGTCAGAGAATCCTACCTGGTCGTTCCTGATGCCGAGATCCGCGACGTAGAACTTGTCCGATGTCCTGAGGTATTCCCTTGCCTTGGTATCGTACCTCTTCGCCCTGTAGAAGAGCATCGCTTCCTCCAGGAATCCGATATACGCATCCACGGTCTCGGGCGATGTCCGCATCCCCTTGCTGATAAGATACCCGGATGCGTTGCGTACGGACGTCCTGTCCCCGATGTTCTTCATGAGGAACTTAGAGATGTTGGACATCAGCTGTGCGTTCCTGATCTCGTTCCTTTCGATGACATCCTTGACGTA
>CAZXIY010000082.1:0-3756 GCA_964640935.1 uncultured Methanomassiliicoccales archaeon | reverse complement strand
ACTCGTCGATGACGATCTGTGCGATCCTCTGCATGAATACGCTGTCGTATCCGAGCCTGCTCATGTTCCTGGATGCCCTTCTTATGAGTCTCCTGAGGATGTATCCCTGCCCGACCTTGGCCGGTACGACGCCGTCGGCGAGGATGAACGTGGCGGCTCTGATATGATCGGCTATTATCCTGAAGTCCCTGATGTACGGCTCTTCGTACTTCTTTCCGGAGATGTTCTCTATCTCGGCTATTATCGGCTTGAATATCGTCGATTCGTAGACCGACGGAACGCCCTGGAGGATGCGGCATACCCTTTCAAGCCCCATGCCCGTGTCGACGTTCTTCTGCTTCAGGGGGGTGTACTTACCCTGTGCGTCCTTGAAGTACTGCATGAAGACGTTGTTCCATATCTCGGTGTACTTGCCGCAGTGGCAGGACGGTCCGCAGGAATCGGAGCATTTGGGCTGTCCGTTGTCGTAGAATATCTCGGTGTCCGGACCGCAAGGACCGGTCTGTCCGGCCGGGCCCCACCAGTTGTCCTTCCTGCCGTAGAAGAAGATCTGATCCTTCTTCATGCCTTTGGATTCCCATATCTCGGCGGTCTCGGTATCCTTCGGGATACCCTCCTCGCCGGCGAACGCTGTCACGGCAAGCTGGCTCGTCTTGAATCCCAGAACTTTTGTTAGGAAATCGAAGCTGTATCCTATCGACTCCTTCTTGAAGTAGTCGCCCAGGGACCAGTTGCCGAGCATCTCGAAGAATGTCAGATGGCTGGCGTCGCCCACATCGTCGATGTCGCCGGTCCTTATGCACTTCTGGTAGTCGACGAGCCTTTTGCCCATCGGGTGCTTCTCGCCCAGAAGATACGGGACCAGCGGGTGCATACCTGCCGTGGTGAACAATACGGTCGGATCGTTCTCGGGGATCAGCGATGCCGATCCTATGTGAGCGTGTCCTCTCTCTTCGAAGAACTTGATGTATGCGTCTCTGAGTTGCTGAGCGTCCATGATCTCACTTCGTGATATGGTACGCTCGCATGTCCTTATTCTTTAAAAAGAGCGCGACAGCTCACGGGCGGATGCGAAGTATCATCGCATCTTCGCGGCGGCGAGGACGGCGTCCTCCACTGTGCCGTCGGTCACTAGCACCTTCACGCCCCTGGAAGCGAGTTCGTTCTCGGGACGCGGTCCTATCTCGCGTACGGCGACGGCGTCGCAGCCTTTCAGTCTGTCCGCGGTTGAAACGATGTGCTCGGAATGCCCGCGGCCGTATGTGCTCTCGGAGATATCTGTATCGAAGCTCTCCAGGAAGCGTACGATCTTTCCGTCGCTGGCATATATCCTGAATGTGCGTGCGTTCCCGAACCCGCTGTCGACGGCGATGCCGCCGTCGGACGCGACCGCGATCCTCTTTTCTTCCGGCAGCGTGTCCTTCTTCGGGGACACTTCTATTATTCCGTTCCCGGAGCATTTCGGTCCGCATCCCGATCCGCAGGAGCCCGTCTTGACGAATTCCCCGGACCTGTCGTTGTCCAGGAGGCCTATCGCATCGGCCCTGCACTGCCTGCAGTGGCGCATCATGCGGACATCCGCGGAGCAGATATCCATCAGGGCCTTCCTGTCCTCCGGCGTCGGAGCGCTGAGATCTGAGAACTTTGTCCCCTCCACAGGTATGAGCGGAAGGATGTTCACGATGTAGACGCCCATGCTCTTGACCTTCTTCACCAGCTCGGGTATATGCTTGTCGTTGATCCCTGGGACCATGACGACGTTGATCTTGACGGCCATGCCGAGGGATACGCATTTCTCTATGCCCTCCAGCTGGTTGCGGAGCAGTCTTTCGGCGGCTTCCCTGCCCGTGAGTCTTTTTCCTTCCCAAATGACAGAATCATAGATGTCTTTAGATACATCCGGATCGACCGCGTTCATGGTGACCGTTAAGAATCCTATGCCGAGGTCATGCAGCTCTTTGGCGTACTTCGGCAGCATGAGCCCGTTCGTGGACACGCAGAGGGTCATGTCCGGGAATTCCTTCTTCACAAGACGGAACGTCTCGAACGTTTCCTTGTTGGCGAGCGGATCGCCGGGGCCGGCAATCGCGACCACCTTCAGTTCGGGGATCCTCTCTCTGACAGTACGGACCTTCTCCACCGCTTCCGCGGGAGAGAGTACCTCGCTGGTGACCCCCGGCCTTGATTCATTGCTGCAGTCGAACTTGCGGTTGCAGTAATTGCATTGTATGTTGCATCTGGGAGCTACCGGAAGATGCATCCTCGCATATTTTCTGTGGGCATCCTCATTGTAGCAGGGATGCGATTCCAAAGCCTTCAGGACATCATCGGTAACTGCCATGGGTGCCGAATTGTGCTTTCGGTATAATACCATTCACGGATACCGTGCATCGGATATGCGTATTATATCTCGGCGGACGGAAGACCGCAGAAGGAGCAGGTCGCAGATTCCATTCTCTTTCCTATAATAATATAAATATAAAGATAAGAATGACAAGTGAAGATGACCGACGACCCGATGAATATCGAGAAGATGATCTCGGATATGAATCGCCATGTCCCCGCTGCGAGACGCTCTCTTCAGGATTACATGGAGAGCAGCGACCTCACATACAGGACGAGGAGCGGCGAGGTGTGCGAGATCGAAAGGTCGGAGATCGATTACCTAGCGGAAACGTGTACGGACATCGAGAAGCTCCGCCTCCGCCTGCCCATATTCGTAACGACGGATATCTCCGGAGAGGAGGGGGCATGGAAGGTCGACGGTACGATAGAATCGAAGGTCATCGCAAAAATACTCGGAAAGAAACAGTTTCGCGAGGATTCGGTGCGTCTTTACTATCCGGATCTGAAGGAATTGAGGAAAATACTGCCCTCGGCAGCAATTCTGCTGTACCTTCCTTGACGCCAAAACTAGACGTCCAGTAAGGTATAAATACAACATGATTGTAGGGGGGTGTGCGTGATGTGACCCATCACACTGCTCGGATTCGTTTCCGAGTAATGCTTCCGGTGGTGAAGAGAAGTATTAAATACTACTTCGCTAATCGGGAATTTCGCCAGGGCCTGAGTGGCTTTCCTGGCTAACGATTCAAGAAGAAATGCACCCGGCGAGAGGTCCTCGTTCGGGGAAGAGGCATAGGGTCCCGCATTTGGAGGATGAGAGCGGACCAAACCCGATGATTGCCGATCATACGCAACCTGGACGTGTGCTAGATCATACGCCAGCGGCGATGCTACGCCGCATGGGGGATGGTTCGGCTAGAGCGCTGAAGAAGGTCGTGTCAAGCTGCGATATGCGTCGGGTAGGTGCAAGAAGCCTATGATCCGACGATTACCTAATGGGACTTCCTATTCTTCGGAATAATCAGTAATGATTGGGAACGCGGGGGATTGAAGCATCTTAGTACCCGCAGGAAAAGAAATCAACAGAGATACCGTTATTAAAGGCGATCGAAAGCGGTATAGGGCAAACTGAATCCCCTTATGAAAGTAAGGGGAGATGTGGTGTTTTAGACCTGGTTACTCCTTAGCAGCACAATCCGAAATGTGTTGGAAAACACTGCCATAGAGGGTGATAGCCCCTTAGGAGAAAAGTTGTATGGAGAGTGCCGGGTATCTAGAGTAACGTGTGTCGGATATCACGCGTGAATTTGGGAGGCATTAGCTTCCAACCCTAAATACGTCTCTAGTCCGATAGCGCAGTAGTAGCGTGAGCGAAAACTGAAAAGTACCCTTAACGGGAGGTTAAAAGAC
>CAZXIY010000081.1:0-3859 GCA_964640935.1 uncultured Methanomassiliicoccales archaeon | reverse complement strand
AAACGTGCCAGAGGCCTGCCGAAGGCAGAGATAGAGAAGATCAGGAGCATGTGATCATGATACTCGTCACGAAATGGTTCGGAACGTTCCTCTGCGACGAGAACAGGATAATCGACAAACGTCTCTTTCCGCAGAATGCGGAAGAGATCGCCGACAGGCTCGCGAAGATGCAGAGGGGCGGCACGCTGCCGGAGGAGCATGAGCTGGCCGAAGGCCAGGTCAAGCTCTCCGTCTCCGACAGACGCCAGGCCCTCCTCGGAAAGCCCATGCTCTTCGACTCGTCGTTCATCAAAGCGAGCATGTTCGGATACTCCGATGCGTTGATGCACGAAGCCATGCTCGGTCTCGGCAAACTGAGGACGTCCGAGCCCATACCCAGGGACAGGAACGTCGTACAGGCGATACGCGATCTTGACGACCTCATAGAGACGAGCAACCTGCTGAACGAGAGGCTCCACGAGTGGTACGGCATGCATTTCCCCGAACTTGCAGATTATGCCAGGGACAAAGGATACGCGGAACTCGTATCCAAATACGGAGAGAGGTCCGGCATCCTCGAAGAGCTGGAACTCGACATAGAATCCATCGGTTCTGAATTCGACCCGGACGATATGCGCGCAGTGCAGAACCTCGCCGACACATTGTGCAGGATCTACGAGGATCGCGAAAGAACAGAGGAATACATCTCGGACATCGTCGGCAAGTCCTGCCCGAACCTCTGCACGCTCATCGGCGGACCGCTGTCCGCAAGGCTCATCTCCCTCGCCGGAGGATTGGAGAGGCTCGCTTCGCTGCCGTCGTCAACGGTGCAGCTGCTCGGAGCGGAGAAGGCCATGTTCAGACATCTCAAATCCGGGAAAAGACCGCCGAAGCACGGCGTGATATATCAGCACCCGAGCATACACCGCTCCCCGAAATGGCAGAGAGGCAACATAGCCAGAGCCCTAGCGGGAAAGATATGCATCGCTGCCAAGATAGACCAATACCACGGCGAATTCCGCGGCGACAAGCTCCTCGAAGAGTTCAACGGACGCGTCGAAGATATCGCGAGGAAGTACCCCAACCCTCCGAAGAGGCCCCAGAAGAGCAACGACCGCAAGCGCCAGGGCAAGAAGAAGCATAGATCGGCCTGAGCCACTGTCTTATTAATATACGCGCAAGAGATAGTATAGCCGAGACTATGTCTGACGAACTATCGATCAGGACCGTCAATCTGCACAAGGAGTTCGGAAGCTTCATCGCTCTGTCCGACCTGACAATGAATGTCAGGAAGAACGAGTTCATGGGGCTCCTCGGCCCCAACGGGGCCGGGAAGAGCACCACGCTCAAGCTCCTCACCGGATTGATCAAACCGACCTCGGGAGAGGCATACGTGAACGGTTTCGATGCCGTCCGCGACCACAGGCAGGCAATGGCCGATGTGGGGTGCGTCATCGAGACGCCGGATTATTACGAAGCGTTCACTCCGGCGGACACATTGGAATATATCGGAAGGCTCAGAGGCATGAGCACCGCCGATATTCAGCTCAGAGGACGCGAAGTCCTCGAAGAACTGAAGATCTGGGACTGGCGTAACAAGAAGATCAGTTCCTTCTCCAAAGGCATGAAACAGAGGGTCTCTCTCGCGCAGGCTTTGATGCCCGACCCGTCGCTTCTGATTCTCGACGAGCCGACGTCCGGACTCGACCCCAGAGGAATGATCGAGATGAGGCAGACCCTGGCCGGACTGAAGAAGTTCGACGTTTCTCTTCTCATAAGCACGCATATCCTGAAGGAAGTGTCCGAGATATGCGAGAGCGTCACCATGATACGCAACGGAAAGTGCATGGTGTCCGGCAATGTGACGGATCTGATCAAGAGCAATGCCGGTAAGACAGGTACAAGCCTGTCGTTCCGCACCATCAGACCGATGAACGCCGTCTTCGTCAAGAATTTCTCCGGCTGCGCCGGAGTGAAGAGCACCATGACGATGGGGGCAAACGAGATCAAGGTCGAATTCGCCGGCACGCTGGAACAGCAGGCCGACCTCATCGACATGATACAGAAGAACAACCTGAGACTTGTGTCGATGTCGGAGAAGACCGGCGACATCGAGAACCTGTACATGGAACTCACCAAGGACGAGGCGAGCGTAGCATGAGCTTCTTCAAGAAGAAAGAAGAGGCCGTCGCCGACGGCAACGTCCTCGATGAAAAGAACCTCGAGTCCATCGAGATCAAGAGAAGAACGAGCGAGTACACGAAGTTCACTCCGCCGTCATCGCTGAAACAGGTGTTCTACGTGATGATGCTCGAGTTCAAACAATACTTCAAGAGCAAAGCAATCATCGTATTGTTCGTGTTCGCTGCCCTCATACCCGTGTTGGAGATGACGGGCGCCCTTCACATAGTGGATTTCATGGCGAGTTTCTTCTCGTTCACCACCGGGCACACGACGCTGACGTCGCTGTCGTACCTGCACCTCTGCATAATCATGCTTCCGCTGGTCATGCTGTTCGCGATGATGTCCCTCTGCGGAAGGACCATCTCGCAGGAGTACACGGGAAAGACGTGCTATCTGAACTTCCCACTCCCCGTCGACAGATGGGTCCTGTTCACCGGAAAGTTCGTCGCGATACTCATCACGTGCATAACGCTCATATTGTTCACATACGGCCTCGGCATGGTCGCAACGACCATAAAATACGGTTCGATCGTCCTTGACCCGATATACATATCTGTCGCACTGTCCATAGTAACGATGGCGGCATTGATATCGCTGGGTATGTTCTTCAGCTCGATATCCAAACGCCGCGGCGGAGGCCTGGCGTTCGTCGTGGTATACTTCATCGTACCGGCGATCGCGTTCGCTGTCATGCTCAGTTCGTCCGATCTGAAAGCAGCAGCGAGTTCGATAGAGTTCATGCTGTACACGCCGTCATTCGCAGTCGAAGAAGTGCTCATCGCACTCTCATGGGACCCGACCCTGTCGCTGGCCGGTGCCGTGATAGGTACATCGTTCACCAACATCGCATCCGCAGGAATGATTGCACTGGCTATGATCATCTGGGCAGCAGTGTTCTATGCGATAGGAGTCTTCATGTTCACAAGGAGGGAGGCATGATGAAAGCAATCAAGATATCAGCGATATTGTCAGTTATCATACTCCTGACGATATGCGCGGCCGCTCCGACAGTATCCGCGACATCCGCAGACGCGCAGGGCGACACCGTCCTGGATAGGAAGGTCTCCGCATATTCGGGAGAATACAAGGCCAACCAGCCGTTCACGTACTGGAACACCAATATAACAGTATACAGCCCGGATGACTACGAGAAATACGTCGACGCCTTCAAGAACCACACAGAGTATCCGGGTTCGCAGTACAAGCCCAACGAGGAGATACCCGCGGGGCACTACTGGCTCGTATCCAATTATACCAACTCGACCGATGTCAATCTCAAGAACGGAGGCACCGATTTCATAATGCTGAACAGCCTCGGCACATGGTATCCTCTTTCCATGTCGTACTTCATGGTCAGCGGGAACAGCTCTCCGATCGATATACATCTGTCAGATCACACGGGGGACGTTATCGTCGTCATAGTAGATTCGGTCGGAAAGAGCAGTCTTGACCGCAACGACATCGAGAGATACATTGACAAGACCATCAGCGCCCTGTATCTCAAAGTATTGAAGAACGGCGAGAACGACCTGAGTGTCAGCTGCACATACGAGAAGACGGATCAATATTATCTCGTTCTCGCTCACTACTCCTCGTCCGCAGTCGAGACCCCCGAGGCGATACACTATTCCGTCAAAGTCGACGGCGTGTCGTCCACGTCCGATTCCGCGGGTCTGTCGTACGCGATAATAGGCAT
>CAZXIY010000080.1:0-4658 GCA_964640935.1 uncultured Methanomassiliicoccales archaeon | reverse complement strand
CGATCATTCTCAACAGGCTCTACGGGGCCAATGTTCATTTTCCGGGCGGAGGCATTATCTCCGCATCTTCCCAAAAGGCCAAGGCAGTGCTCATAGACAGAGGCGATCTCGACAGGAAGATGGCCGAGAAGGCCATGGGCCGCGGGGCAGAATTCCTCTATTCTTCGAGATACGGCGGACACACCGTGAAGGACGGTATCGTATCGGCATCTGTCGGAGACTCCGTCATAGAATCGAAGATGATCGTAGGGGCGGACGGGCATACGTCAGCCGTATCCGCATCGCTGAACGGCAATCTTCCCAGAGAGTACGTCCGCGGGATACAGTATGACGTGAGACACGAGTCCGAGGACCAGGGGATGATAGACATCCGCATAGGGTCAGACGTAGCCCCCGGCTTCTTCTCCTGGGAGATACCGTTCGGCGAATTCACACGCGTGGGTCTGTGCTGTTCGTGGAATTCCGGTCTTCCGTCGGATCACATGAGAATCCTCATGAAGAAGTCCGGATTGGATGGATGCGAAGTGGTCGCAAGATACAGCGGCAAGATCCCTCTGGGAGGCCGGAGACGCACATACGGCGACAATCTCATGCTCATAGGCGATGCCGCCGGCCAGGTAAAGCCGATTTCCGGCGGGGGACTGTACCCGGCGTTCTTGTCCGCCCCCTGTCTTTCGAAGACTGCGGACGAAGCTTTCTCTTCGAACGATTTCTCTTCTCGCGGACTTTCGTCATACGAAAAAAGGTGGAAGAAGGAGGTCGGGAAGGAGTTGAAGAGAGGATATCTTCTGCGTAAGATGTACACCAATATGAGCGACGCGGATCTCGACAAGGTCTATTCGGTCATAGACAGGGACGATGTACGCAGTATCCTGGACGACATCGATGTGGACAGTCCGAGCTCCATGGCCCCGGCCGTGATGAAGAACATACCGGTCGCATTGAGATTGATGCCCCTGGCACTGAAGGCATTGGTGGGATGATGAGGCTGGCGAAGGTACCTGTATCGAAGGCGTCAGAAACGATACCTATGCTCATCGGGAAAGGCCTGGCGGACAGGACTGCCAAGATAATGCGGGGCGACGGATGCAGGTTGGTTCCGCTGGCGGACGGTGCCGAGGATGCCGTACGCGGTATGGGTTTCGAGATCGTCGACGGATTCCCGTATTCCAGGGACCGCATACCTCCGCAGGACAGGATACGCAGCGATCTGTCCGATCTTCCCGAGGATGTCCTGAAAGACCTCCCTACAAAGTGGGAGTACGTCGGCGATATCGTGATACTCAAACTGAAACCCTCCGCGGGACCGTACAAGAAGCGTATCGGCGAGGTCTTCGCCGACGAGCTGGGTATGCGGACCGTATGCAACGACCGCGGCGGAGTGACCGGAGAATTCAGAAGGCCGGACACGGAGATCCTCTTCGGCACCGTCACCGAATCCGTGAGACTGGAGAACGGGATTCTTTACGATATGGATGTCACCAAGGTGATGTTCGCATCCGGCAACATCGACGAACGCGAACGCATGGAAAGACTCGATTGCACCGGCGAGACCGTCGTCGACATGTTCGCCGGCATAGGATATTTCACATTGCCGATAGCCAAGTTCGCGAATCCGTCCAAGGTCATAGCGTGCGAGAAGAATCCCGATTCGTACGCGTTCTTGGTGAAGAATATCGGTCTGAACGGCGTAGGCGATATCGTCGTTCCCGTTCTGGGCGACAATCGCGATCTCGAAGGGGAGCATTTCGCAGACCGCATACTCATGGGTTATGTGCAGACCACGTCGGAGTTCCTCCCCAAGGCGCTGGCTATGCTGAAATCAGGCGGTATCCTGCACTATCACGACACGTTCTATGTTCACGAGTACGAACAGCGCATAAAGGAGATCTTCGACGGGGCATGCCCCGGAAGATACGAGGTGGAGAACATCCGCGAGGTGAAATCCTTCGCCCCGTCGGTGTCTCACTACGTCGTCGACGTAAAGGTGTTTTAGACCTTCTCGCCGCATCCGGATGCGGTGAGGAGATTGTTCATCTTGTAGCGGTAATCCTCGCCCTCTGCAGAAATGAGCTCCTTTGCGAACGGAAGGAGGTAGTCCGAGAATTCGATCTCCTCTTTCGAGCATTTCGCCTGATAGTCTCCGCCTGCGGCGGTCACGAACGCTCTGGCGATCGATTTCGTCTTGCCGTCCTTCGGCTTGAGCTTGTCTATCTCCGTGAGGAGCATGTCGAGTCCTCCAACCTTCGCCGCCTTCGCGTACGTGTCGGCGTATCTCGTGACGTTGCCCATCCTGGAGAACGCCGGAAGTTTGGAGACCACTTCTGCCGATATGAACTTGTCATGGGCGGTCTTCACCGTCTGGGCGGCATTCATCTTGGACACGTCGCCGAAGGAATCGGCGATCTCGCTCGAAGTGAAACCGGCAATTATATCGCGGTAGTTGGCCCAAAGCACATTGAGGGCTTCAGACGCCTTGTCTGTTCTGAGTATCACAGAATCGGAGTGCCCCGAGAGATATTTCGTCAACGCCTCTTTCTCTATCTCGCTCCCTTTGAGGTCGGTCATGAAGGCCGTGAGATTCGAGCCGTAGTTCTTCGTTCCTATGATGTACGTGGCGACATCGCTCTTTCTGAGGCTGCCTATCTTGTCCTTGAGCACGGAGTTGAGGACGCTGACGTCGGTCATCTCGCCCTTGGAGTACTTCACAACTGTCTCTTTGGGTACGACCACATGTCCTTCCTCGCCTTCGCTGTGATATTTGTGTTCGACGCTCACTTCGAAATCATCCAGAGGATCGTTTGCCACGAGTCTCGAAATGAGGAATTGAAGTGTGGACACTTCTTTGGCGCAGTCGCGGCAGATGCGTATCTCTTTTCCCGCCGATTTTATCTTGATCACGAGGACGCCGTCCGCGTCGTGTCCGCAGACGAGTTCGTCGTCCGGGAACTCGTACGGGGAGTCCCAGAACGTGTCGTAGATGTAATCCACCGGCATGTTCGGGTCCTTGGAGCATACGAGATCGTCGCCGAAGGAGTACATATGCAGTCCTTTCTTCTTGGCGATGTTGTTGTAGAGCAGGAGCCTGATCTTCGGATCGTTGTAGTACTGAGCACCGATGAGCTTGTCGTTGCCGACGCTCCCTCTCTGGGCGAAGGATACCTCCTCGCCTGCGAGCTTTGCGGTCGCGAGGTACGGGACGTTCCCGGCAGCGTATAGGGAGATCGTCGCGGCGTACGCTTTGAATATATCGTCCCCGCCTTTTCCGGCCATCTTGACGAGTGCCTCGGGGTCGTTCTTGATCTTATCAAGCTTCGATATGCTGGAGAATGTCTTGTTGAACGGACACATCCAGCATTTGCCTGCGCACTTCGGTCTGAGGAGTCCGGGGTTCTCCCAGAGGTTCTTGGACCGTTCGAGTATATCGCTCTCGAGTCTCTTCGGGGCATGCTTGATGCCTCTGAACCTCATCTTCTTCTTCGCTGCCATGTCGCTCCATACTAATCACGCGGTATTAAACACTGCGGTGACGGGGAATGAGGTTCGTATATCGCATAGCGATTCATGATTATGTATTATAAATAATACATTTTATATAAGTATTATAAGTTATACTAATTATACAAATTGATGCGATACCATGTCGGAAAGAACCGTAACATCAGTCAAAGTGGGCCCTAAAGGGCAGATAGTGATCCCCGCCGACACGAGGAAGATGTTCGGCATAAACCCGGGCGATACGCTGCTTTTCTTCACGGACCCGGAGAACGGCATGGCGCTGCGCAAGATGGAATGTGCGGACGAGCTGATACGCAATGTAACGTCATCCGGCGATGACGGATATCGGGAATTCGCCGCAGAGACGGTCAGAGCCAGGGAAGCCGTCAGGGGGGAGGAGAAAGGAGATGAGTGATGATCATCTTGACCAGAAGGACGAGATCGCCATGCACGAAAGAGCGGTGCGTGCATTCATTGCCAAACGTCCGTTCTGCAGACGCGATCTCACATCCCAGGAGCTGACGCTCTATTCCGCTGCCCTGACACACGACAGCTACTGCAGCGAAGCGGCAAATCTTCCTAACCCCAGACATATAGAATCGTACGAGAGATTGGAATTCCTCGGGGATGCGGTCGTCGAACTGATAGCATGCGAGCAGATCTATCTGAATTCGGAACTGAAGGAGGGGAAGATGACGGATCTGAAGCAGGATGCTGTGGCGAACAGGAAGATATCCGAGCACGTCCTGGACAGCGGGATTGGTATCGACGGGGCAATGCTGGTAGGGCACGGTCATCGCGATCGCAGGACTAAAAGCAACATCGTCGGCGAGAATATGCGTGCGGATGCTTTCGAAGCATTGATCGGAGCGACGTACATACTTCACGGGTTGGACGAGGCGAGAAGGGTCGTGAAGACGATCCTGGGGATTTAATGGCAAATATACTGTGCCAGATGCAATATTAATATGTCAATGCGGGTGAATAAACTGAACACAAGTCTCCCCCGCATAGTTCTGTTCTTCCGTCGTATTTTCGCAGGCCCGCTCTCTCGGCGATCGCATATCCTTTCGGACGCGTCCGTCAGGGGAGCCGCCCGTTGTTCCGGGCGTCGGCCAAGGCATTTGCACTAGATACCATACAGATGCGTATTAATACGC
>CAZXIY010000079.1:0-4795 GCA_964640935.1 uncultured Methanomassiliicoccales archaeon | reverse complement strand
AACGTTGACAGATCTGGCCTTCTCGAAGTCGTCCATGCTCTTTATTATGATCTCTATGTGCGGGTGGTTGTCCCCCATGTGCCCGAATATCACGTATTCGAGACCGTTCTCGGCGAGGGTCCTTTTGTAGAAATCCATCATCTCGTCGATCTTGTCGTCCGGTACCGACATGTCCGTGCCGACCTTGTGTATCCCCGGCACTTTTGTCTTTATGTTGGCTACGTAATCGAATATCGCCTGCGGGACCGCATGCCTGAATTTGAACATCATATTCACATCGTTCCTGTCGGAACTTCCCCAGCTCCTGTCGAGCGATCCGCCGTGGATCTCGGCAGTATCGGATACTACGGAGTACGCACTGCGTATGTTGCCGTCATTCGGAAGATCGAAGAACACTGCCGATCCTGCGTCATCCGGAGGATGCAGCATGTTAGGGTCGCCGGCATAGGTCCTTCTGATTAGATCTATGGATCTGCAATCGAAATATTCCAGGAATTCCGGTGATATCCTCTTCTTCAGATCGTGTATGAATCCTATCGCGGAGTCGTCGTCATTAAAGAACATTATGTTGGAGACGAGTTTCTTCCTCTCTGTCAGAAGGACATCCACCTGGGTGATCACTCCGAATATGCCTTCGCTGCCGATGAACAGGTCTATGAGATCCATATCGTCCTTTGCGTACACTCCGGCAGAGTTCTTCACATCGGTATTGAAATCGTATGTCGGAACGTCCATCGTCAATCTTATGCCATCGACATCGACGTCGAAGTGCCGCCCTTTTGCGAGATATTTTCCGCGCGGAATGAATATCGCGAATCCGTCGTGGAGTACCACCCTAAGTCCGCAGATCCATTTTCTTGCAGAGCCGTATTTGAACGTCCTCGGTCCGGATGCATTCGTGGAGGCGTTGCCCGCGAAGGAGCTTTCGGTCTCGGTCGGATCTACAGGGTAGAAATAATCGCCGCCGTTCAGGAACGCTTTCGCAGCTCCTTCTGTAATATCGGCGATACCGCCGATATGTTTCGTCAGAAGGACCTCGTTCAGCTGTTTCGGCGTAACGCACGGCTCCACTCTGAAGAAATACCGTCCGTCGAAGACACCTATTCCGATGATGCTGTTCATCTTTTCCAGGGATACGACGACACCGCCGTTAGGAACGGATCCTCCGCACATACCTGTGCGAAGGCCGCTGATGGTCATATGGGAATGCTGCCTATCTACCCATTTCACGATAGAAGCGACCTCGGATTCGTTCTTCGGGAGGAAGATACCGTCGGCATGTCCCTTCGATTTGGACTCATCGCTGAAATACAGATCGTTCTCCGGACCAAGTTCTTTGATCGTCCCGTTCTGCGGTCCTTTTTCAGACATCAACGGCATCATCGGATAGTAATGTGCTTTTGATATTATTCGATTTTTGACTGTCCCTCGTCCCAGATCCTCGGCAGCATCGCCGCAAGAACGGATTGTTCGGTGAGGTCCTCTCTGTCAAGGAGTCCTTTGCTGAGCATACCGATAGCTCCGATGGAACGGCCTTTGTTCTCCGTTCCGTATACACGGCTCATGGCATCGCCGACGGTCATTCCATTGCGTACGAGATCGGCCACCCTGTCGGGGTATCTGAAACCGGATCCCATGCCGACGGTCACCGTTCCGTTCTTATCGATCACTGCGCAGTGCTGTATATCATACAGGAAACCGTACATCTCGAAGACGCCTGCCTCTATGCCTACGCCCAGATCATGATCGCCGATCGCTTTCCGAGCTCTGTTCTCGGCGCCCTTTGCGGTCTCGTCCCCGAACGGCTGTTCGGGAACATCGCCCTTCGCATCCACGGCTGTTATGATCACGTCGCCGTATATCCTTTCCATAACGTGTCTTACGGCTTCGACCTTGACAGGATTCATCGACCCGACGGCGACATCGACAGAATCAGATGAGCCGTGCTTGGAAACCATGCCGTTCATTATGTCCGTGGAGCAGAGCGTCCTTCCATGGTCGTTCTTGACCATTTTCACTACCGAGAGTTCTATCGGACGTCCGAGTCTCTCTTTCCTGCTTTCGGAGACTTTCCTGCCGTTCTCGAACGTATCCTCGGATACTACGAGGCAGTCGACGTGATCCATCATCTCCGGCGGACCGTACATATCGTCGATCTCGAAGATCTTCCAATTATTGTTCTTCGCAGAAACGTATTCCTCGACGGCCTTCTTTCTGAGATAATACGGATTCAGCCGTTTGCGGGACGCACCGGCCATTTTGTCTGAGGTTATGCCTATGTATACGTTGTCGGAGACGGCGAACGCGCGGTCTATAAGGGCCTTGTGCCCGTCATGCAATACATTGAAGGTACCCGCGACGGCTGCAATCATTTGACTAGCTCGTATACTATGACGGCGATCATAAGTGCGGCGGCCACGGCCCATATGAGGAGCAGTTTGCGTTTGCTCTTCTTCAGCTCTTCCGCCTTGTTCGTCTTGCAGTTCTCGGAACAATATCTTCCGTCCCCTCCGACGTAAGCTTTGCCGCAAACGACGCAGTGTCTGTGCTGTGGGATCCTCTCGGTCGCTTCTGCCATCTTCTCATCAACCGTGTTCTGATAGATTAATTATTGTCCGCATTCTGCGTGCCGGCATTGGCCGCAGTCTTGCGGTCCATCTCATTGAGCACAACTATCATGCAGTGATCTGCGTGCAGGCTGTGCGGCCCGAGGCAGATCCTGTCGTAATCATACGATGACATTATCGCCTCTTCTTCCTCGGTCGGGTCCTTGTCATCGCCGAGGATGAAGCAAGGATCTTCGGGGAAATCGTATTCGCGTGCATCGACGCCGTCCTCTCTGAGATAGACGAAGCGGCATTTGTCCGACAGATACGACATTATGTCAGAGAACGACCTTCTGGAGACGAACACTCCCGGCGAGGATTTGACCTCTTCGTCGCCGAGCTTTTTCAGGAGTGCGTTCCTTATCAGCGACGCTGTGCTCCTTTCGTCGGGATTAAGGTATCTGAGCTCGGGGCCGTAGAATCTGACCGTTTTGGGTGCATCGCTGCCGCCTTCGAGTATCAGATAGAGCTCCGTGTCCTTCCTCAGATCGTGGCTGAGGAAGAATGCCGAGTTGACGCACCTTACCAGGATGTCCAACCTTCCTGCCCCGCCGCATATGTCGTCGAGTTTGAAATCGCCGGTGGTGTATGCGCGATGGCCGAGAACAACGAATCTGATCATGCGATCACTCCTGGTTGTTCTCCAATTCAGAGAGGTCCGCCATGCCCATCTGCTTCATGACCTGTTTGCGCATCTTGCGGTTGCCCATGACGCCCTTGATCGTCTTCTTGCTCTGGTTGTACTGCTTGAGGAGCTCTCTGACGTCGTGTATCGTCGTTCCGGATCCGCGGGCGATCCTCTGTACGCGGGAGGCCTTTATTATCGACGGGTCCTCCTGTTCCTGATCCGTCATGGAGTCCATGATGCATTTGTACTTGGCAAGTTTCTTCTGCGATTCCTCGTAGTTGATCTTGTCCTCCATCTTGCTCATCCCGGGGATGAGGGACATGACCTTCTTCAGAGGCCCCATCTTGTTGACGGCCGCCATCTGGTGATACATGTCCTTGAGAGTGAACTTGCCGGAGATGATATTCTTGCCGGCATTCTCCGCTTCCTCGTCGCCTTCAAGTTCTTCTTTCGCTATCTCGACGAGAGATGACAGATCTCCCATTCCGAGGAGTCTCGATATGAATTTGTTGGCATTGAACGGTTCAAGATCGCGTATGTGCTCTCCGGTACCGATGCAGACGATCCTTGCATGCGTCTTCGTAACGGCGCTGATCGCGCCGCCGCCCTTCGCAGTCCCGTCCATCTTGGTGAGAATGACACCCGTGATGTCGACGGCCTTGTGGAAGGCCTCCGCCTGAGGCCCCGCCTGCTGTCCGACCTGCGAATCGAGGACAAGGAATCTCTCATCGGGCTTTGCGACCGCTGCAATATCCTTGATCTCCTGTATGAGGTCCCCTTCGAGGGCATGGCGTCCGGAAGTATCGATTATGACGACCTTCTTGTCCTTGAAGTGCTCCATGCCTCTTTTGACTATGGCGGCGGCGTTCTTTTCGCCGGGCTCGCCGTAGACCTCAACGCCGACCTTCTCGCCGAGTTGGCACAACTGATCGTACGCCGCAGGTCTGTAAACATCGGCCGCTATGAGACCGACGGTGAATCCTTTCTTGCTGAAGAGAAGAGCGAGCTTGCCGGTCGTCGTTGTCTTACCCTGACCGTACAGACCGACCATCATGATGGTCTGCGGCTGCATCTTCAATCCTTCTCCGTTGTCGAGAAGGTTCACAAGTTCCTGGTAGATGATATTGACAACGTATTCCTTAGGGCTCTTTCCCGCCGGAGGTTTCTCTTCGAGCGCTCTTTTCTCTATCCTCTTAGTGAGGTCGAGCACCAGCTGGACATTGACATCCGCCTGCAGGAGCGCACGCTGGAGATCTTTGACGACATCCTTAATGAGCTGATCGTCCACAGATGTGGAGCCGGTGATACGCGCTATAGCGTTCCTCAGCGATTTTCCCAATCCTTCAAGAACCATGTGATCCACCCATGGACAGCGTTACCATTAATAAAGATTTAGTGACAAGAATTACGGGAAGAGGCTAGCCAGTCAGAAGGGATGGGATGCACTCTACAGAACTAGCCTTTTTTCCCATGACTTCCATTATCTAGTAGGTATTTATACTTTACCAACGAAGCAACCCTTTTCGTACAAAATTTATGATGATGCAAAATTAATAAAGCT
>CAZXIY010000078.1:0-5038 GCA_964640935.1 uncultured Methanomassiliicoccales archaeon | reverse complement strand
CTGACCGAAGCGGCTACTAGTATCACCGCCACCATAAGCGCGATAACGGTCTTTGATTCCCCGTTCAGCGGACCCATGCAGATGAATACGTCGAGCCTATTATTAAGATAGACGCTGAGATTAACCGTAAAAACGCAACGATTCTCCGCCCGCGCCCGTCCGTCGCCCGCGAATCTTAAAAATACTGTCCCGTCATACGGTCAGTCAATCAGAGGGCTTCCAATGGTCAATTTCACCGTCAACGTAGTTTCGGAGAACGAGGATAAAAGAATTCCCGTAGAGGTCGCAGGATCGATGATGATCGATATCCAGCATCTGCTCGTGCACGTGGGCGAGTATCTCATGGCCAAGGAGCTGCGCGTACAGGAGACCCTGGATCCGAAGCTCAGCGAGAAGTTCATGATGTTCATAGACTCGTCCGGCGGCATATCGCTGAACACGTCGTCGTACACGCCGGAGACCAAAGGATACGGCAACATAGTGGACGATGCCGTGACCCTTATGGAGAAGACGCTCGACGCTCTCGGCGCCGGGACCGGCGGCTACTGGATGGAGGACAACTTCACCGATGCCATATGCAGGAACCAGGTCATTTACGACGTGGTCAAGATACAGGACGACCTCGGGAACAACGACGGATACGCTCTGATGTACGGATCGTCGGACAATCTGAAGAAGTTCGGCAAAGTGAACATCGACAAGCTCGCCAACTTCGTGGAGAGCAGGGGACTCACCGCCAACGGAGCGACCCTCGGACTTATCGTGAAAACGACGACCAAATCCAAGGGGGACGTCCTGTCGCTCGCATCCGGGGACGCCGATATCAAACTCTCGTTCGCGAACGAGGACGCCAAGGCCGAAGCTCAGAAATATGTCGACGCCGGCCCGATAGTTATCGCAGGAAAGCTCGCATACTCCAACGAAGGGAGACTCGTATCGATCGAGAACGCCGGCGGCGTCACGCCGATCGATTCTATAAAATTCAGAAGGATGATCTCGTCGACGGGGGACGTGGAACTCAAGGCCCCCGTAGAAGGGAAACTCGCATACAGGAACGGCAAATGGCACCTGTACAACGATGATCTCGGAATAGATGTGTCCAAACCGACCTGGGACGAGACCGTTCAGCAGTTCCACGATTATTTCATCTTCATCTGGACCGAATATGCCACGAAGGACGATGCCCTGATGAGCGACGAGGAAAAGGATATCAAGCAATGCCTGATCGGGCTCGTCGCCTGACCCCGGTGTCACCTAACATTTATATTTATACCCTTTATTGTCGAAACATAGGAGCATGCCGATGTCCAAGAGACGCGTCTCTGCCCGCCGTTCGGAGGGCGTTGCGAAAGAACGCATATCGATACTGTACGGGCTTTCGATCTCCGCCGTGAAGGCGGGAAGACCCGACAGGGCGAAAAGATATATTTCCATCGCAAGACGCATCGGACAGAAGACGCGTACGCCGATGCCCGAAGGAGCAAGGATCTGTAAGGACTGCGATCTTCCGATGGTGCCCGGCATAAATTGCAGGGTCAGGATCGGGGATCATAGGGTCAAGATCACCTGCCTCGGGTGCGACAGCGTCAAACGCATGCCATATATCAAGGAGCAAAGAGAATGACTGAGAAAGAAGCCAAAAAGGAACTCATGCGCAGGGCTTTGGATATCGATCCGACCATACATGTAGGAAAGGATGGACTGAAGGACAGCGTCTACGAGGAGATAAAGGCTCAGATCAAGAAGAATCGTCTCGTTAAGGTCAGGATCCTTGCGAATGCGGACAGCGAGACCGATGATGTGGCCCAGAAGATCGCAGAAGCGACAGGTTCCGTCGTTGTCGATATCCGCGGAAGCGTTGTAGTACTTACCGACAAGAGGACGTGGACGTCCCTGTCACAAAAGAAATACTGAGGCATTCAAATGCTTGATGTTAACATCATAAGGCAGGATCCTGACATGATCAGGACCATGATCAAGAACAGGAACATGAGCGATGCCGTACTCGACAAATTTCTGAATGCGGACGGCGAATGGCGCGCTCTGACCGAGAAGGGGAACCGCCTCAAGAAAGAAAGGAACGAGAAATCGCTCCGCATCTCCAAACTTAAAGGCGAGGAAAAGGACGATCTCATCAGCGAGATGAAGAACGTTTCTGACGAGATCCGCAACATAGATGTGAGACTCGAAGAACTCGACCAGATCAGAACCGAGGCCGTCCTCAACATACCCAACATACCAGACAAATCCGTCCCGCTCGGAAAGGATTCCAGCGAGAACGTCGTCGTATACGAATGGGGACACAAAAGGAAATTCGACTTCAAGCCCAAAGAGCACTTCGAGATAGGCGAATCGCTGGATATCATTGATTTCGACAGGGGCATCAAGGTCGCCGGAAGCGGATTCTACACACTCAAGGGCGACGGGGCGCGTCTCGAACGCGCTCTGATCAACTACTTCCTCGACACGCACATGGAGCAGGGATACAAAGAAGTGTTCCCGCCTGTGGTCGTCAACAGGAACGCCGTCATAGGAACGGGCCAATACCCCAACCTCAAGGACGACATGTACTACCTCGAAAAGGACGATATGTGGCTCAACCCTACTGCAGAGGTCCCGGTGACGAACCTGCATCAGGATGAGATATTTGACAAGGAACAGCTGCCGATACTCTATACAGCATATCTCCCGTCGTTCAGAAGAGAGGCTGGAAAACATTCCGATACCCACGGCATTATCCGCGTGCACGAGTTCAACAAGGTGGAGATGGTGCGTTTCGTCCTTCCGGACAACTCGTTCCAGGTCCTTGAGGAGCTCAGAGGCAATGCCGAGGATCTCATCAAGGGATTGGACCTCCCGTACCACGTGCTCCTGCTCTGCACCGGCGACATGAGCTTCTCGTGCGCCAAATGCTACGATCTTGAGCTCTACGCTCCCGGAAAGGACGCATGGCTCGAGGCATCGTCATGCTCGTGCTTCACTGACTTCCAGGCACGCAGGGCAAGGATAAAATACCGCCCGGCACCGCACCTCAAGAGCGAATTCATACACACTCTCAACGGCTCCGGACTCGCCCTTCCGAGAACGATGGTCGCCATACTGGAGAACTACCAGAATAAGGACGGGACCGTCACGATACCGGAAGTCCTCAGGCCCTACATGAAAGGACAGGAAACGATCGGAAATTAAATCGACATCTCGTCGAGTCTTTTCATGAGATCGACGGCGCCGATTGCGTCGCCGTCCTTCTCCAATCTTTTACGGAGAGAGTCCTCTCCGTCCTTCAATTTTGCCGATGTGACGCCGTAGCGTCTGGATACATTCGCTTCGATGTACGCGCCCATGATATCGCAGAGCTTCACATCCCTGCCGCATGTCTTTCCGAAGACAGGGTCGTCCTTGTTGACGAACGGGTCGAAGACCAGGAATCCGAACTCGCCGCGCCATTCCTGCGGGATGAGCGGGAATATCTGAGATTCCACCAACTCGTGCTCGTACTGATCCAGCATGTCGGTCAGACCGCGTACGTTCACTTTCACCGGCGATATCACATCCTTCGTCAGCACCTCGGGCAGATCGTGGAACAGCCCGGTGTAATAATCGTTATACGCCTGACGGTCGCCTGCCCCGGTATCCAGGTCATGGAGGTACGCCATGGTCGCCACCATCAGCGAGTGCCCAAGAACGGTCGTCTGCGGTATGCGAGGGACACGCGTCCACCTCTGCTGGAACCTCAGCTGACCGAAAAGGTCTATGAACGTCATGGAACTCGAATGAAGGGTCCTCACAACACCGGCGAGATCCCTGTATTCGCTCAGCTCCATGTAGAGGTCCATCTTTGTCTGCTCTATGTCGAACGAGCGTCTGTTCATATCGTATATAAGATTGAACTCCCAGTTGGTCGCCATGTAATGGGCGGCACCTACGATCTTGTTCTCCTTGCATTCGGGGGAGTCCCTGAGATATCCTACAAAACGTTCCCTGAAGGCAGGGTCCATATCCGGAACGATCCTGTCGATCTCGGATATGACATAATCATTGACCTCCTTCAGCTTCTCCTTCTTCATCCTGTGGAACAGCTGTGGTTTCAGATCCGTGAGGACCGTTCTCTGCATGAAGGAGAACATGGAATACTCGATTATCTTCCGCCAATCCAGCGGAACGCCGTTCTCCTGTTCCTCATACTTACCGAGGACCCAAGCTATCGCGGCCTTATGGGCCTGCTTGTCTATCTCGGTAAGGTCTATCGGGCGGAGATGATCGTTCCACCTATGCATATTGGCGGCGTCAAAGAAACAATAGACCAAGTCCATGTTCAAAGAGCCGGGCAGACGTAACACCTCCGCTCATTACGCGTATGGTTCATTCGGACTGCGGGTTCAACCGTTGATTATACCGCCGATGATCTGGCTGATCTGCACGATCTTCACATCGTCGGCTGCATCAGAGGCCTCTACTCCCTTGAGCTGGGCCATGAACATGTCCGCTCTCTTGTCGCCGTATTTCTTTGCTGCGACCTGCGCGTCCACCTTCGTTGCGGCGAACCTGAGTGCGTCGCCGACCTTTCCGGTGCCCTTGAACTGAGCCGCTCTGTTGCCGGAGGCAGATGCCTTCGCTTTCGGCTTCTTCGCCCCGTCAGTCTTGGCTCCTTTGTCTTTCTTGTTGAACATTCCCTTGATCTTGTCCATGATTCCCATGTTATTCCACCTCTTTGGTACTCCCGTCGGCACCCTTCACCAGACTCACCAGCACAAGGGACGCCACGACCATTGCCAGCCCCAATCCCATCAGGACGTAACTGACGACGGTGTCCAGGTAGTATACACCCATGTATCCGATCGAACCGGCAATCAGTATGGCGAAACCTATTACAGCCAGCGCCAGACCGATCTTCTGATTCGTATACATATAGAACGAATCCAGTTGGATAGTTTATAATGGTTTCTTATTATTCCATAGAAACGACGATAGATTCGGCACATTTGACATACAGTCGTACACAAAAAAAACAAATTGTGCCATACGACACTGTTATCAG
>CAZXIY010000077.1:2268-5094 GCA_964640935.1 uncultured Methanomassiliicoccales archaeon | reverse complement strand
TCGCCACCACCCTCGGTGTCAAGCAGATCATCGTCGCCATCAACAAGATGGACGCCGTGAAATACGACGAGGCCAAATACAAAGAGGCCGTCGAAGGAATGCAGAAACTCATGAAAATGGTCGGAATCAAGGTGGACGAAGTTCCGTTCATCCCGGTATCGGCATACATGGGCGACAACATCAAGGTGGCGTCTGCCAACACACCCTGGTACAAAGGACCTACCCTTATCCAGGCTCTCGACAACCTCAAAGTGCCGGAGAAGCACACAGAGAAGCCGCTCAGGCTCCCTGTTCAGGATGTCTACACGATCACAGGTATCGGAACCGTCCCTGTAGGACGTATCGAGACCGGTATCCTCAAGCCGAACATGAAGGTCATGTTCGAGCCCTCGCACGTTCAGGGTGAGGTAAAATCCATCGAGATGCACCACGAGCAGCTCCCCCAGGGATTGCCCGGCGACAACGTCGGATTCAACGTCCGCGGTATCGCAAAGAACGACATCAAGAGAGGAGACGTTGCAGGACCCATCGACAACCCGCCGACAGTCGCAAAGACTTTCACGGCTCAGATCGTCGTCCTCAACCACCCGTCGGTCATCACGATCGGATACACCCCTGTGTTCCACTGCCACACTGAGCAGTGCGCATGCAGGTTCGTTGAGCTCGTGAAGACCATCGACCCCAAGACCGGACAGGCGAAAGAAGAGCACCCCGACTACATCAAGACGGGAGACATCGCTATCGTCAAAGTCGAGCCGACGAAGCCCATGGTCATCGAGACCGCGAAAGAGTTCCCGCCGCTCGGAAGGTTTGCCATAAGGGATATGGGACAGACCGTAGCTGCAGGTATGTGCATCTCGATCGAGAAGGCATAAACGCCTCCATGAACTGAGGAATGATCATGTCACAGCGTGCAAGAATCTCACTTAGCGGAACCGACCCACAGAAGGTCGACAGCGTATGCTCACAGATCAAAGGGATCTCCCAGAAGACCGGTGTAGAGATACGCGGTCCGGTACCGCTTCCCACAAAGAAGCTAAAGGTACCCTGCAGGAAGAGCCCCGACGGTGAGGGTAGCGAGACATGGGACCACTGGGAGATGCGTATCCACAAGAGACTCATCGACCTCGATGCCGATGAGCGTGCCCTCAGGCAGCTCATGAGGATTCAGGTCCCCGATGGCGTAAACATCGAGATCGTCCTCCGCAACTCCTAAACGTCTTCATTTCCAGGGGTCTTCGGACCCCTATCCAACATTTTCCTATTTTGATATCTTTGTTCAGCTCAGCGTCATGCATCATATTGCCAATCCATCGGTGTCGACGACTATCTTCCGCGTATTCTTATAAACCAGGATCGTTGTGCTCGCCGTATGTATGCACGTTTCCCCATATTCCTCATCGCCGCGTTCATCGTCCTCGGCGCTGCCATACACGGCCTGATATTCAATACGGAAGAGGTCTACATGCTCGGGGGTATCGTCGTCGTGATGATCGAGATAAGTATCATAGCCGGAGCTCTGTTCGTCATCTATTGGACGCTCACGCACCGCATGATGATAGACATCAGGGATGATGAAGTGAAAGATGCCGACAGGAAGATCAGATCTTCTTGATCGTCTCGAACGTCGTGAAATCCGGACGGGTGACGATCGAGTACAGTATCGTGAATCCGTCGTAGAACGCCACCGGTATCTGGAACAGGAAGAGGCACAACGCCACCTTAAGCGAACCGTAATGCATCGCTCCGAACTGATAGTATCCATAGAAGCATATCAGATTGATGAGGCACAGCATCGTAAGGTACGGGCCTATGTATATTCCGGTGAACAGCAGTATCGGGAAGAGCGTGAGGCAGCCGATGCCTAATATACCGCAGATGTACATGTAAGCATAGAGGAAATACACCGACGGCGCCATGTGTCTTATGATCCCGTTGTCCTTGAGAACGGACCAGAACCATCTGCGTCTCTGCTTGTAATAATCCCTCATGGTCGTCGGCGGGGCTACGAATATGTTCCCTTCCGGTATGTGCTCGAACCTGTATCTTCTGGATATGTTGAGGCCCATGATGAGATCCTCGGCCCCATATGTTCCGTAATCCCACCCTATGTCATATTCCACATCGGCCCGGACCACCAGTCCCTCGCCGTGAACGAATCTGGGCCTGTTCTTGCTGTTGTAGCGTCTGCACCATGATTCGCAGTTGGAGATCCTGCCGATGTCGGAGAGCGACGAGAAGAAGTGCCTGCCGAACGCCCTGAGGGTTATACATCCCTGTCCGCCGCCCTCGGTCATGCATTCCTTTACATATCTGAGGTAGTCGCCGTCGACAAGGCTGTCGTCGTCCAGATGGCAGATGTACGTCTCCTTCCCGTAACCGCGGTCATGGAGCCACTCGTTCCCGTACTGAAGGGCACGCATCTTGTTCCTGGACCCGTTGGGGCACTTGAAATCCTTCGGCACGACGATCTCGCTGCAACTGTATCTGAAATTGTCGCGTTCCTCTTTTATGACGAAGATCTCGCTGCAAATGCCGTAGCCCCTGATCTTGGAGACTATCATCTCGACCACGTCCGTGGCGTTGCCGTTGGTCGTTATGGCGACGATGACGTTGTTGTTAGCAGTCCTTTCCTTCGCTGGATATTTGCGATGATCGCTGATGATGCTCGACAGGACAAGGTACATCTGATAGATGCCGAACGGAGTGTATGTCGCTATCAATATCACGAGAAGGATCTGTAGCGGCGGGGCGAGCGACATCTCGTGGATGATTTCCGTTAGCATCGTCCATTCAATGGAAATGATGTTATTTCTAGATATTTGT
>CAZXIY010000077.1:0-2168 GCA_964640935.1 uncultured Methanomassiliicoccales archaeon | reverse complement strand
GATTTCCGTTAGCATCGTCCATTCAATGGAAATGATGTTATTTCTAGATATTTGTGAAAGGAACGGACATTTAGGGGTATCGTATCGTAAGAGTACGACTCGGGACCGCACAAGCAGTGATATGATTTTTACGCCCCATCTATGTGTCAGCCGCTTATTTTCGATACTCTTTTGTTCACATCATCTGCATCTTTGAGTTCTGCTTTCAGATCCTGCTTGACATACATCGAATCTGAGAATGCAGAGGCGAAGAGGGGATAATGTTCCACGCCATCCTCTGTGGTCAGGATGTTCGTATTTTCGAATTTCATCCTTCTGTTCACATGATAGTTCTCTTTTATCGATGTCAGTGATTTGGAGCGTCTGTTGTTGCCGGATTTCACTTCGATGGCAACGGGGCTTCCGTGCATCGATACTATGAAATCGATCCCCATGCTCGCTGTGGAGAAGTAATGGAGATCGAAACCGCATTTCAGAAGGTTCTCGGCCACTGCATTCTCAGTGATAGCGCCCTTGTTCACTTTGGTATCGCCTTTGATCACTGCTTTCACGATATCGTCGTCCATCATGGACATCAGCAGCCCGGTATCGTTCATGTATACCTTGAACGAAGTTCCGTCGGAACGTTCTTCGAACGGCATTTTCGGTTCTGAGAGATTGGTGCACAGCGAGGCTATGCCCGCGTCGTTAATCCAATCGATGCTGCTCCTGTATTTGCGTGCTGACGGCGAGTTCGCATTCGGGATCGAAGAGTAAGCGAATTTCTTATTCTCCTTGCTCAATTGTATGGGGATGGAGTCGAAGCACGCGAAGATCTTGTTGCGTTCTCTTTCGGCAGAATATTCGCCTATGTCGTCGCGATAACCGCGAACGATCTTTTTCTGGACAGATCTGGCACTTCCGATATCATTGTCGGATATGTAGTTCCTGACGACCTCCGGCATACCGCCTACCGTCATGAAGATCCTGAAATAATCGGATATGCGTTCATAAACGAAATCATCAATCTCGGTCTTAGACGAGATGCATGTTCTGATGTACGAAATGGTCTCTTCCTCGATTCCGATCGCCCAGAGGAACTCCTCGAAATCCATTGATCTCATGACCATTACGCGCTCATAACCCACTGGGTACGACGGCACCTTGGAGTAATCGATCCCGAGGAGAGATCCCGATGCGATGACTGCGAATCTTCCGTCCAGAGCGAACGACTTCAGGGAAGTGCGGGCATTCGGACACATCTGTATCTCGTCGAGGAACAACGCTGTCTTTTTCGGCTCGAATCTGAAGTCGGGGAAGTTCAAATTGAGCTTCTTTATGATGCTGTTGACATCCAGATCGCCGTCGAAGACCCCTTTGAGTTCAGGTCTGATGCTGAAATCGATCGTGAGGTGCGATTCGAAACGCGATTGCAGGAATTCCTCTACGGAGTATGACTTGCCTACTTGTCTCGCACCGCTGATGACCAGACATTCCTTGGATTCGGAATCGGCCCATTTATTCAGATCTTCGGTGATTTTTCTCTTCAAACCGCATCCGCCGCCTGTAAATATCGACGGTATCTCTGTATTTATTATTTCGCATAAAACTCGATGGAAAAACTTGCACTAGCTCATAAAAACACATCGAACTCACGATTTTTTCCCGTTCATTTGTACAATCAACTATCGATGCATACGCCCGGACCAATTCTTAGGACATTCTTCTCCGGCACCCCTGCCGTCTTTCGATCATAACTTCCGTTTTGACATTATATCGTACGGAACGAATCAGATATGATCGCCGAGATCTATGCTGGCACATCGCAATCATCGAGTATTTGTCAAAAAAGTCATTCCGAAACGCCGAATCATATGTTCCGATGTCGGGAATACTATGCCGCCCGAGTCGTCCGATGTATACCGTCGATCCACCGCAGAGACCGTTCTTGTCGGGCTGTTATTACGGGCAACATTAATATATAGGAAAAAATGGGGAACGCATAGAACATCATGCGTTCTGGGGACTATTGTCATGAAAACCGTCAACAAGATGCTGATCTCACTCGCGGTCGTGATCATTATGGTCATGCCAACAGCAGCTTTGGCGACGGTGTTCGGCAATGACGGGTCCGACGGGACCGGGGTGATCATACAGGTCGGCAGCGAGAGCGAGCTCGTTGCGGCCAT
>CAZXIY010000076.1:0-5174 GCA_964640935.1 uncultured Methanomassiliicoccales archaeon | reverse complement strand
GCGGCGCTTGCTCATGGCAGTGAATCGCACCGGTGGTAGAAATATGCATCAGATGCCGAAATGCTCTCTGCCCTGTTACCCTTCACGAATCTCATGATGTTGTTCTCCGTCGATGATCTTCACCCCATACATATCGGCGCGTTCCTGCATTTCTTCTACGGGGACCCACCCTTTCACCTCTTTCCCCGCTATTATCGCATCCATCTCGCTCTTGATCGGATGGCGAATATTCTGAAGAGACTCTTTATTCTTCACATAGAATATCAGGGACATCATCTTCAGTCTCCAATCGTTGTCTTTGGTTATTACCCAAAGAGCATGAAGAAATACATCATCGACGGTCATTTCTCTGTTCTCCGTCGTATAATAATTGATTCTTGAGAACAACTTGACACCGTATCTCTCGAAAACAGAGAAAGCGGTCCTCTTGAAAGGAAGATTCGACATCGACGAGAATACTGCCGAATCCCTGTCGCTATGATAAAGAACGCATCCGCTCGGTATCCTTGGATCGATGTTGTTCTCGTACGATTCTATCTCCGAACATAATTCGTTCAGTTCGCCCCATACACTGTTGTTGAGAGAATATAACCTATCTTTGCATATGACCATACTGAGCCCGATCATCTGTTTGATCTTTCTCGATACGGTACTGACACTGGACCCGGTGACGCATGATATCTCTTTCATCGTTACCGGCCTTCTCATGACCATTATCATCTCTATTCCCCTGTCAGACAAAGGGATATATGCGTCCTCTGAGCCTCTGAGAACATTCAGCAGAAGAACTATGTGCGTTCTGTTCTCGTTCACTATCTTTCTGTTCTTCAGAATGATAACGTTCTTTCTGCTGAGCGATTCGACGATCCTGTAGATTTGCGTTATACTCACACCGAGCTTCGCAGAAAGCTCCTCTATCTCGTCCGCTCCTCTGGAATACTCTGATAGGAGCTGCAATTCAGAACGAGAATAAGTAATTTGCATTAAATGTAAATTGTTAATATATTATTTACATTTTATGCAATTATTCTGTGACCATGATCTGAATATTCTCTAAATAATTGATTGAATGGATTATTTGACTGCATTCGATGACCACATCGTAGATTGTCTTGCAGCCGTCGACACCTCTTATAGATCTACTTGAAAGTTAGTTCAATTAAAGATCACTAACTATGGACTCCGCGATTGCAAATGCCCTCTCCATCTGTTCAACGGTAGGGGTTATCGGATCGTAACGGGCATCAACGGCATACATGGTCAATGTAACTGCATCTCTGGTATGATCATTAGGCAGTTTGCCTCTGGGCAACAGGTCGAGAAGGTACGAAATATCATGGGAACGCCTGTATTCGATACCATACAAAGACAATTTGGATTTGATCATTTTCTCCACATACTGCTGAGGATGAAAACAGATGATTGATGTCAACTCCTCATCCGCATCTCTCAACAATTCCGCAGAACGACGGAGCCCGCTATAGCCGTTTCTCGAGATTCGGACACATCAAACTGCCCCGTACAGCACCTTCCCTGTCTTCATTACCTCATGGATTAATGAATAACGATTGTCGCGCTCCTCTTCGATCTCATCCGGCGTGTGCACGATAACGTCCACCGGCATACCTATGTGGCCGACGATTAACCTAGCTTCGATGTTCCTTTCAGTATAATCGAGATCGGTGTCCATTATCACCATGATGTCGATGTCACTGTCCGCATCCGTCGTACCGTCGGCCGCAGAACCGAAGAGGATTATCGCCCTGGGCGACAGACCGTCGATGAGTTTCGATACTGCAAGGTCGACTTTGCTGTAATCAAAATCCATGCATGATAATTGCAGTACAGAATTAATAGGAATCTGGTGGGCCCGTCCAGATTTGAACTGGAGTTACTTGCACCCCAAGCAAGAAGGATACCAAGCTACCCCACGGGCCCATGTTTAATAAGTTTAAAGGGAAGGTGTTTGCATCATCCGAGAGGAGATATCTCCTTTATCAAATCTGCGTGGGAAATGATCATTCTGCGGCAGCAGTATCTCTCGAGACCGAGGTCGTCGAGCACTTTCTGGGGGTCTTCGCCCATTTCTACACGCTTGACGTACTCGGGATAGGCTGAGCCTATGACCTTTCCGCATGTGAAACATCTCACAGGTATGATCATCTTTACATCGCCTCAACGGTATGATTTCTGCTTCTTGGCACGGGCACCGTGGCCGAGCTCGTTCTTCGGGAGTTTCCTGCGGTCATCGTTGATGATGAGGGTCCTGTCGTAAGCTCTGTACGCTGCCTCGAGTTCATCGTCCTTGAAGAACTCGCACATTCCTCTGGCGACCGCGGTCCTTGCCGCAGCTGCCTGTCCCATGACTCCGCCGCCCTCTACGGTAACGGCGATATCTACCTTCGTCGCTTTGTCGGCGGCAAGTCCGAGGGGTTCCTCGATCTTGAGCCTTGCGAGCTCGGGGGTGTAGATGTTGAGCGGGATCTTGTTGATGGTGATCCTTCCGGTGCCTTCCTTCACGACCGCTCTCGCGACCGCCGTCTTTCTCTTTCCGCTTGTGTTAATGCAATCCATCAGGATCACCTCACGTTAGAACCCAGGAATTTGGAAACGGCTCCAAGGGTCGTATATTTGCCGCCGATCTTCTTCATAGCGAACTCCACGGTCTCTTTTCCGGAGTCTGCGAACTGCTTCGGCGTTCCGACGAAGACGTGAAGTCTCCTGTACGCCTCTCTTCCGGATGTGGATGTCCACGGGATCATTCCCCTGACCGCTCTCTTGAAGAGCAGATCTGCCCTGCGGGGGTAGAACGGTCCTTTCCTCTTGGTCGTGTCTCCGCGGTCGACCTTCGCTTTGTAGTCCTTGAAGATCGAGCTC
The DNA here is from genome assembly GCA_964640935.1 of uncultured Methanomassiliicoccales archaeon. Classification (GTDB taxonomy): domain Archaea; phylum Thermoplasmatota; class Thermoplasmata; order Methanomassiliicoccales; family Methanomethylophilaceae; genus CAZXIY01. The sequence goes on along the minus strand of CAZXIY010000076.1, from coordinate 2,297 downwards.
TTCTCGCCGGTTATGAGTATGCTCTCGGCGTTGACGATGACGATCTCTTCGCCGTCCATGATCCTGCGTGCGACATTGCTGCCGAGCCTTCCGAGGATCGCGTCCCTTGCGTCTATAATAGTGACCATAGAATCACCTCATTATCCTGGCGTTGGAACCTTTCGGGTTCGCCGCCATGAGCTCTGCGAGCGTCATGGTCTTTCCGCCGGACGCCACTATGGCCGCCTGCGCAGCTTCCGAGAAGTTGTACGCCGCGACGGTGATCTTCTTGCTGATGCTTCCTGCTGCAAGGACTTTACCGGGGACTATGATTGTCTCTCCGTCCTTTGCGTATCTGTCAAGTTTGCTAAGATTGGTCTCGGCCCAGTTCCTCCTGGGTTTCTCGAGCCTCTTAGCAATGTCTCGCCAGACAGCAGCTCCGTTCTCCCTCTCTTTCGCTTTGAGCTGATCGATCAGAGCGATGAGGGTGGGGTCTGTTTTGCTGAAGTTACTCTTCATTTTACTGACTCTCCCGACATTGGGTAACGCTCGAATGGGTACGTTGTTAATAAAACTTCCCGTCCTCTTTTCTTATTATGAGCATATTACAGAGGAAGATACGCATCGCGCGCACCCGCACATTCCGTCCCTCCCATAGAATACAAATATATCAGAGGATGCGTTAGGCCGTCCCACGGTGAAATGATATGATAAGGTTCGGTCCCGCCGGAATACCCCTGTCCTGCAAAGGACGCACGCTCAAGGACGGAATAGAGGACGTCCACAATCTCAGCCTCACGGCATTGGAGATACAGATGGTCAGGTCAAGCACCATGGACACCTATCCCGAAGAGGAGGATGTCGGCAAGACGATCTGCGATCTGGACGACCGTCTCGTCGTCGAGATAATGAGGGACGACGAACCCATAACCGATCCGAACGAGCCCATCGAGGAGGACGACGTCCTCGTGCAGATGGTCTCCGGGATAACCAACAGCTTCGGGAACCTGGGACCGATAGGAGATATGGCCAAGAGGCTGGACGTGTCGGTATCGCTTCACACACCGTACTACATGGACCTCGGGTCCAACAACGATCTCACATTCAACTGCCTCGACAGCATCAGACATGCGGGGCTCATAGTCAACGCCCTCGGCGGCGATATCGTGGTCACGAACCTCGGACTCTACAACGGGATAGACGACGAGGAGACGATAGACGGCAACATCTACGACAACGTGACCGAGCTCATGAAATGGTGGAAGGGCGAGAAGCTCACGCCGAAGCTCGGCGTCGAGATAACGGGACAGCAGGACGTGTTCGGGTCCCTGGACCAGGTCCTGGACATCTGCAAGTCGGTGAAGGGTCTCGTGCCGGTCATAAACTGGCCGCACTACCACGCCCGCACCAACGGATCGCTGCTCGAGACCGACGACTTCAAGTACGTCATCGAGCAGGTGCAGCCGTACTGCAAAGGATCGATGCATTCGCTCTTCGCCGGAGTGGAACACTCCGACGGGAACGAGCACAGGCTCACGCCCATAAAGAAAGGGGACCTCAAGTTCGACACGCTGGCGGAATGCCTCGTGGAGATGAGGCCCGAGATGACGATAATCTCCTCGTCGCCGCTGCTCGAGCACGACGCGATGTACATGAGGATCATACACGAGAGATACCTCAGCAAGAAGGTCGCGAAGATGATCAGGGCGAAGAAGAAGGAGGCCGACGGCGGTGCCGCGGCCGCCGGGGACGAGGCCGAGGATTGAGATGAGGACCCATTCCCTGGATTACCTGCTGGAGAAGATACGCGCATCCGTATGCTCCATCGACGGGGACATCCAGGAGAAGCTCATCGATCATATACTGGATGCGAAGACGGTATTCATCTACGGGTCCGGAAGGTCCGGGCTCGTAGGTCAGCTTTTCGCGGTGCGTCTTGTTCAGGTCGGTCTCGACGTTCATTTCGTCGGCGACATGACCACGCCGATCATCTCCAAGGACGATCTGACGATACTCGTGTCCAATACCGGAGAGACCATGTCCGCGGTGCAGACGGCCAACATAGCCAGACGCATCGGCTCGTACGTGGTCTGCATTACCGGAAGTCCATCCAGCAAGCTCGCCCATGCCTCGAATGCCGTCATCACCGTGAAGCACGAGGACTCGGACGACAGCGTCTACGCCCCGCTGGGAACGATATTCGAGGATACGGTCAGCATATTCTTCGACAGCCTCATACCCTGCATCATGAAGAAGAGAGGCGTCACCGAAGAGGATATGCGCAAACGCCATGCCATCTGGGTGTGACGTTCTTCGGG
>CAZXIY010000075.1:0-5365 GCA_964640935.1 uncultured Methanomassiliicoccales archaeon | reverse complement strand
TTCACTGAACGAATATCCTGCAGATCCGGTCGTGTCGTCCGAAACGTCGACCACGATCAATACGACCGTCATAAGCGATAGGACCGCCAGACATGACAATAGGCATGTCAGGGCCCTTTTACCGCTCTTTTTATGATTATATTTGGAATCGCACTTCATTTTCGTTACCCCCAGATTTGCATCGGACGTACCGTCTATTCCGTACTTCCTAGTGTATCGGTTCGTGTAGATAATAAACGTTGTTAGCAGGGCAGTATCCCCGACATTATCGAGAACGATATCATATGACGGCCGCCGGTTGGGGGTGTCCGGAGGGGGCATCGTCTGCTACCCTCATTATTTCCCGTTCTCAATGTTTCCTGACAAGAACGGCGATTGCAGTTATAGCAACGACAAGCGATGCAACCAGAAATATTGCGATATATGTATTTGCGTTGCTGCTGTTCTTTTCATTGATCGTGAATGCCTTTACGCGTAGGTTGCTCGTCCCGTCCGAATCGAAATCGTCCCATGAGGATCCGTTCTCGCTTACGAAGCTCTGTCCGCTCTCGGCCTTTGTCGAGGAAACACCCCGGACATCATTAGGTTGATAACTTTCTGTTCTTAACCGTTCTGACATCTTTATTTTCAGTCGCGGGTGAGTGAACACGATCATGCCGCGGCACCGATGGTCGATCTCTCGCGTTTCCCGATCTCATAGTATGCCCAGAGGATCATGCCCATTCCGCCTATGAACTCTGCCGCAAGAAGACTCCAGCTGATGGCAGTCATTGAAATGGTGCTGGCATATGCGAAGAAGATCACTATCATAAGATTCCTCAGGAATGACGATATAAGCGATAACTGGGCCAAACGCAGTGACTGAAGTATCGATGACCCTATCTCCACCATGCCAACGAACGGTATTATCAGCGAATATATGCGGAGAGTCTCGACGAATTGAGGTCTCAGTTCCATCATTGACTCGGAATACGTGAACGGTATAATGAGCCAGTCAGCGAAAATGAATACAATCACCATTATCGGAAGCAGGATCTTGAGAGACAGTTTGACTGCGTATCCGAATCCCGATTTTGCTTTCTCGAAGTTGCCCTGCCCCATTGCGGCGGAGCACACGGGTATCAGTGCGGCCCCTATAGCCATTGCCGGCACCATGCCCATGGCAACGAATCTCCAGGGTATGTTATACAATGCAACGCCCACCGTCCCAGCGCATGCTATGACGAATATCCTTTGTATCAGCGACATGACGTTGACCATCGTTGTCTCGGTGACTTTCGGGATGCCCACATAAAGCATATCTTTGAGTTCTTCCAATTTGAAGCGGAATTTCCGGAAGGAGATCTTAAGGTTCATCTGCCTCGTCATGTACCAGTGCAGCCCCATGAGAGTGGCTACAGCTGTAGACAATCCGGTGGCGAGTCCCGCACCGAAAAGGCCGAGGCCGAGAACGTAGATGAACAGCGGTTCCAGGACCATGTTGAGTATCGCGGCCGTCAGTAGAACTATCATGGATCTTCTTGCGGCGCCTTCCGCGCGGATGGTCCCCGCGACGATGCCGTTCAGGATCAGGAAGAACGTCATGGCAATCATCGGCGTGATGTACTCCATGCACAGGTCGCTGATGTCGCCGGCCCCGATCCATTCTATGGTCGGCCCCATCACCAAGAACATGATCGGAGTGATCGCGATCGATATGACGGCCGAGAACGCGATGATCTGGGAGCACATGCTCTCTGCTTTCGCACGGTCGCCGGCCCCTAAACGTCTGGCTATGGCCGCAGAGGCTCCGATACCGAATCCTGTGCCGACGTCGGCTATGATCCAATAGATGGGCGCCATGGAAGATACGGCGGAACTTGCCATCGAGCCAAGGCCGGAACACCAGATCGTATCCACGAATAGGTTGATCTGTATGACCAGATAGGATACCGCCAACGGAACGAACATGATGCTTATGGCCCGCTTCGGGTCCCCTAGCATCGTCTCTATCCCATCCTTTTCCTTCGTATGCGTACCCTCTGAGTGATACACATCTTCCCGATTATTAATGACGACGGTACTACATCGGTTAGGTTGGTTCTGTCGCCCCTGTTATCTCCGATCGCAGATGTCGACCTACATTTTACATTCTATGATATATTTATATAGAAGAACAAACTCTATACGAATCCAGGCACATTGTGCACAGTGAAGTGATTAGATGTCAAAGAAGCAGTTCAAGGCGGAATCGAGACGCCTTCTTGACCTTATGATCAACTCGATATACACTCACAAAGAGATATTCCTCCGTGAGATAATATCAAACGCGTCAGATGCGATCGACAAGATCAACTACAAGGCATTGACGGACACGTCGATCGCGATCCCGAAGAAAGAGCTCGGAATCAGGATCTCCGTTGATAAGGAGAAACGCACCATCACAGTCTCCGACAACGGAATAGGTATGACCAAAGAGGAGATGGATTCCAATCTCGGGACCATCGCCCGCAGCGGTTCTCTCGAGTTCAAAGAGAATATGAGAGAGGACATCGACGGAAGCATCATCGGGCAGTTCGGCGTAGGTTTCTATTCTGCATTCATGGTCTCCGACAAGGTCACCGTGATCTCCGAGGCATACGGTTCTGGACAGGCCCACAAATGGGAGAGCGCCGGAGCGGACGGATATACGATCGAGGATTGCGACAGGGATTCGTACGGAACGGATGTCATCATGCATCTCAAGGCCGATACGGAGACCGATAAATACAGCGAATATCTCGAATCATACCGCATACAGGATCTCATCAAGAAGTACTCAGATTACATCCATTGGCCCATCCACATGGATGTCGAATCCGGCAAATGGGTCGAGACGGGAGAGAAGGACGACAAAGGCGAGCCTAAGAAGGACTATGTCACCGAGATGCAGGACCGCGTGATCAACAGTATGGTCCCGATCTGGCAGAGGGATAAGAAGGACGTGTCCGAGAAGGATTGTTTCGAATTCTACAAGGCGAAGTTCCACGACCGCGACGATCCGGCCGCCGTCATACGCGTCAACGCCGAAGGTGTTGTCACATACAAGGCGATGCTCTTCATACCGAAGACCGCCCCGTACGATTTCTACACCAGGGATTACGAGCCGGGACTTGAGCTCTACTCGTCAAATGTAATGATAATGGAGAAGTGCGCGGATGTGCTGCCGAATTGCTTCCGCTTCGTACGCGGAGTGGTCGATTCGCAGGATTTCTCGCTCAACATCTCGCGTGAGGTCCTCCAGCACGATTCGCAGCTGAAATCGGTGTCCGCGAATCTTACGAAGAAGATCAAGGCGGAACTCGAGAATCTCATGAAGAACGAGCCGGAGAAATACGGTGCGTTCTACAAGAGTTTCGGCCGCCAGCTGAAATACGGCGTGGTCGAGGATTTCGGTATCAACAGGGACATGCTCATGGATCTTCTGATGTTCCACTCGTTCGACAAGAACAAGCTCGTGTCGCTCTCGGAATACGTTGGTGCGATGCCCAAGGACCAGAAGAGCATCTACTATGTCACCGCAGATACGGTGGAGCATGCGAAAGCACTTCCGCAGACAGAGCAGGTCCGCGAGAAAGGGTACGACATACTCTGTCTCGTCGAGGACGTAGACGAATTCGTGATGAAGACAGTAGAGGAGTACCGCGAGAAGAAGGTATGCAATGTGACATCCGATGATCTCGGACTCGAGACCGAGGATGAGAAGAAAGAGATCGAAGCGAAGGAAGAGGGCTCAAAAGAACTTCTCGAATTCGCCAAGAGTACCCTCGGCGACAAGGTTTCGGCAGTGAAGATATCGCATAAGCTCAAGGACCATGCGGTGCTTCTTTCCAGCGCAGGCAATGTAACGCTTGAGATGGAGAAGTATTTCCAAAATGTTCCGGGTTCGGATGACAGGATGAAGGCATCGCGCGTACTCGAACTCAACTCATCCCATCCGGCGTTCAAAGCTTTGGAGACAGCGTTCGGAGCCGACAAGGACAAGGCGGCCAAGATGGTGAAGATCATGTACGATCAGGCATGTATCACTGCCGGAATGCCCGTCGACAACACTGTCGAGTATTCGGATCTGGTGTTCAGTCTCTTCTGAAGATGACCCGGCAGGAGGACTGTCCTCCTGCCGAACCTTTTACGCACAGGCCTCAGAAGATAGTCGCTGCCTGTGCGGCCTTTTTGTTCTTTGCTCTCTTCTTCATTTTTCTGATCATCATATTGAACAGATATGCGAGGGCGATGTTCATTGCGACGGCTATGAACGGTCCGAGTCCGTAGTATATCCATTCGGTGGATGAGAACGACTTGAGGAGTATGTTCTGACAGAAGAACACCACGCCGGGGTAGAACACGTAAAGCCACGGTGTCAGATATTTTCCCATATATTCAAGCGGTCTCGATCTGAGGCGATCCTCCGGTATCCTGAAAGATACGAAGAACAGCGTTATGGCGACGAGGATGGATCCGAAGTAGAGGTTGGCAGTCGGAACGGCGACCGTCTCGAAGTACGAGAGCACAAGCCCGATCACAAGTATCGCAAGGAGCAGTTTGGTGCTGAACATGGCATCGAAGCGTTCCTTGTGCTTGTGAAGGAAGTATCCGGCGATGAAGAACGGGATCGCTATGAACATGTAGAGGGACTCGCCGATGAATACAGTGGTGTAGTCGCCGATGTAGTCCACTCCGAACATCGGAAGGAATTCCGTGAACAGGAGATCTACCGCGAGTACGATGAAGATGAGCGGTATCGTCTTCTCAAATTTCACTTTGTATCTGTAGAGGAGCCACCAGAAAATGTACACGAGCACAAGCGAGTACAGGAACCAGGCATGCGATGTCGTGCCTGTCCAGAGCACGAAGGAATGGATGAGATAGTCCATGTCGATTACGCCGAAACTGTAGTAGACCACATCGAGTGCCAGATAAAGCAATTTGAGGAATATTAACAGGTACAGTATGTGAAGGGTCTTCCTTCCGAGGCTCTTTTCGGCATGTTCGTCCTTTGAGAATGCGAAGTAGCCGGATATAAGAAAGAATATTGGGATAGCGAAGCGTCCCAGACCGAAGATGATATCGTTGTAGTCGTACGGGACGTAATAGTGCGTGTATGTGATGAACAGAAGGATGACGCCGCAGAGCAACCTCAGAAAATGATTCTCTTTCTTAGTTTTGACGGGATTCCCGCTGCTGACGGGAACGCTTCCTGATCCTGCGGACGCGCACTGTTCCAATATCGCACCTCAGCCCCGCCACGTCGTCGCCTCTGATAAATCTATCCAACTGTGTCCGGTAATTAACACCGATATTCGCACATAGGGCCGGTCTGCACAGCCAGACCGAGGATGTTCAATGA
>CAZXIY010000074.1:0-5482 GCA_964640935.1 uncultured Methanomassiliicoccales archaeon | reverse complement strand
GCGGTTGTGGAAACACTTATATGTGTGGTATCAATCGGCAGTCTAATTAAAGTATAGTGGAAGTGCAACAGTCTTTAAATACGAATTCAGGATTGTGTGTTTTCGCATATTACTATCCATTGGTGGTGCAAATGGCAAGAAAGCCCGCAGTGATGTACAGAAGAATTACAGGGATGGCCTATACCCGCAGGGAATACATGGGCGGAGTCCCGAACAGCAGGATCAGCCAGTTCGACATGGGAAACCTCAAAGATGATCTCCCGGTCGTTCTGACGCTCAAATCGAAGAACCGTGTCCAGATTAGACACACGGCCATTGAGGCAGGACGTATCGCAGCCAACAGGGTGCTCACGAAAGACGCCGGTCTCGTGAACTATCACCTCAAGCTCAGGATCTTCCCGCATGTTGTCCTCAGGGAGAACAAGCTGGCAACCGGAGCAGGAGCAGACCGTGTTTCGAGCGGTATGCGTGCCGCGTTCGGTAAGACCGTCGGTACCGCAGCAAGGGTAGAACGCAACCAGGCCATCATGACCGTCAGCTGCACACCCGCTGCATTCAACACGGCGAAGCTTGCCCTTTGGAAAGCCTCTATGAAATTCCCGACCCCATGCTATGTGGATGTCGAGAAAGGCCAAGAGCTTCTGAAGTGAGCATGTTCGATCTGAGACTCGAGTACATTGCTTCATGGATACGCGACAGAGGCTTTGCCTCTGTCGCCATCCAGTTGCCCGAGGGTCTTAAGATTCGGGCGACTGAGATAACCGATTTTATAGTGAAGAACACAGGTTCGCAGGTAATCGTATTAGGCGACCCGTGCTATGGTGCATGCGACACTTTCGTTAGCTTCGGCGATATCGCCGACGCTCTTGTTCACTTCGGACATTCTCCGATACCATCACTGGAAGTTCCTGACAACGTTCTGTACATCGAAGCGTTGTATACGGCTGACATTTCTGACAAAGTACGTTCCATAGCCGGCGAGCTGCCCGAGAATATAGGGCTGATCGCAACTGTTCAGTACATCAGATGTCTCGACGATGCGAAAGCCGTCCTCGAGTCATGCGGAAAGAAAGTTCTCATCGGCACCGGGGATAAAAGGACCGTCTATCCGGGGCAGATCCTGGGGTGCGACTGCAGCGCCGCCGAAGCCGTCGCAAGTTCCGTGGATATGTTCCTGTTCATCGGCGAGGGGGATTTCCATCCGCTTGCCGCAGCGTTCGGCGTCGGGAAGGACATGCGTGTCCTCAATCCGATAACCGGGGAGCTGAGGAGCGTCGACGAGGTCCGCGACAGGATACTCCGCAAAAGATTTGCCGCGATAGAGAGGGCACGCGATGCGAAGAGCTTCTTGGTGATCGTATGCAGCAAGGTGGGTCAGAGGCGCGACGAGGTCGCCGACGACATCGTATCCAAGATCAGGGCAAGCGGAAGGATCGCTTACAAGGCCTACATGAACGAGCTGTCGCCGCAGAACCTTATGGCATACCGTGTGGACGCGTTCGTGAGCACGGCATGTCCGAGACTTGCCATAGACGATTATTCCAGATACGACAAACCCATACTCACGCCACCCGAGGCAGAGATCGCGATAGGGTCGCGCGAATGGGAACATTACGAATTCGACGTAATCAGACCATGAATAGTTTTAAGTTGACCTTACGGCATTGGACGAAATATGTTCACGACCGAGACTCTTCTCAAAGGTCATATGCCAGCCGATGTGATAGTCGGCATCGGGTGCAATGGCGAGTCCGGAAAGGTCAGGAGGAGCGTCTCAGGCATCGAGGGCAAGGCAATCGTATACACCAATCCGAATGCATTGGTCGACGATCTTGTGTCCGGGAAGATCGATGCGGCAGTCCGCGGGGACATGTCATCCTCTGTTCTCCTTCCGATCCTCAAAAAGGGTCTGAAGCTGAATTCATTGGAGAGAGCAGTGTTCCTCGAACCGGTCGGAGGGAAGCTCATACTGTCCGCTCCCGTCGGTATAGACGAGGGCTGGACGGTCGAACAGAAGCACGATCTCGTGAGAAAGGGCGTGGATCTTCTGAGACGCGTAGGCATGGGTACGAAGGTCGCGGTCATGTCCGGCGGTCGTGACGATGATGTAGGACGCAATGATGTCGTCGACAGGACGATACGCGACGCGAAGGAATTGGTCAGGATACTGACTGAAGAAGGATATGAAGCATACGATGCGGAGATACTCATAGAGTCAGCCGTCAAAGAAGCGGACATGATCGTCGCTCCGGACGGCATCTCCGGGAACCTCATATTCAGAACATTGCATTTCGTCGGCGGGGCCATAGCGCTCGGAGCGCCGATAATCAACACCGACAAGGTGTTCATAGACACGTCCCGCGCAAAGAAGGATTACAAAGATTCTATCGCACTTGCGATGAGACTTTCGGAGGGTAGAAAATGATACTTGAGATCGACGGCGGACATTCCGGGATTAGATTCTCGGCCTGTCACTTCATACCGAGGCATGAGAAATGTTCAAGGCTCCACGGCCATTCGTACATACTCCGTCTCAGGCTGGACGGGGATATAGGCGAAGAGGGCATGGTCATGGACTTTGTCGTACTGAAGAGGGAGCTCAGAGAGTTCATAAACGAGTTGGATCACAAGACCCTGCTCCCGGGAAGGTCCAAGGACGTGAAACTTACGGTCACCGATACATCCGTCGAGGCCGTATCCTGCGGCAAGAGGTACGTGTTCCCCAAAGAGGACGTGGTCATACTCGATATACCGTCTACGACGGCCGAAGAGATGTCGAAGATGATGGCCGAGCGGATAGCCAAGAAAGTGGAGTTCCCCGGGAACGTCCGTTCGGTCTCCATCGGTCTCGACGAAGAACGCGGACAGACTGCATGGTATACTGTGGAGTTGTGAAGATGTCAAAAGCAATAGTGCTGCTCTCCGGCGGTCTGGATTCTACGACGACGCTCGCCAAGGCCCTTTCGGACGGCCATGAGGTCGTCGCATTGAGTTTCAGATACGGTCAGAGGCACAGCAAAGAATTGATCTCCGCTGCTAACGTCGCCAAGCATTACGGCGTGAAGCACGTGATCGTGAACCTCGACCTCAGCATGTTCCGTTCCGCTCTTACGAGAGAGGATCTCGTCGTGCCCGAGAACAGGGACGAGTCGAAGATGGGACAGGACATACCGATAACATACGTTCCGGCAAGGAATATAATAATGCTCTCCGTTGCGGCCGGTCTCTGCGAATCCGTGGATGCCGACAGGATATACATCGGAGCGAATTCGGTGGATTATTCCGGGTATCCGGACTGCCGCCCCGAATTCTTCGAAGCTTATGAGAAGATGATTGCCGTCGGGACCAAGGCGGGAGTGGAAGGAAGGCCAATAAAGATCGAAACTCCGATACTCAGGTACTCGAAGGCAGACATCGTCCGTCTCGGCAAGAAATTGCACGCCCCCCTCGAACTGACGTGGTCGTGCTACGAGGGTGGAGAGAAGGCCTGCGGCAAATGCGATTCCTGTCAGCTCCGTCTCAAAGGATTCGAAGAGGCCGGATATAAGGACGAGATCGAATACGAGTGATATCCATGAAGATTTGCGAGATGTTCAGATCGATCCAGGGCGAAGGCAAGAAGATCGGCACCCTGACATATTTCATCAGGACGGTCGGATGCAACCTCGAGTGCGTATGGTGCGACACGCGTTACGCCTACGAGGGCGGCGAAGAAATGTCGGTGGAAGAGATATTGGATACCGTAAAGGACGATTCCGACGTCTGTCTGACCGGCGGCGAGCCGATGCTCCAGAAGGACAGCTGCGAACTGCTCGCAAAGCTCTCGGATGCGGGCAAGACGACCGTTCTGGAAACGAACGGATCCGTCGATCTCTCGAAGGTTCCGGACAGGGACAACATCATAATCAGTATGGATATCAAATGCCCGGGCTCCGGGATGCAGGGCAGGATGGATTTCGACAACATAAAGATCCTGAAGAAGAAGGATCAGCTGAAATTCGTCATAACCGACGGGATAGATCTCGAATACGCAATAGGTGTTCTTGAAAAATACAAACCGAAATGCGAGATCATATTCACACCCGTGGGCGGAATGGACATCGAACCTCTCACGGAAGAGGTCATCGAGCGCAGGCTGAAAGTAAGGGTACTCCCGCAGCTGCACAAGATGATCTGGGGCAACAAACGGGCAGTATGATCACTGGAATTTCTTCTCGCGTTCGATACGTCTTTTGAACGCTTCAAGGCATTCTTCTACAGTCCCGTCCTCGTCGAACGAGACCTTGATGCCTGCCTTGGTGAGGATATCATAGCCGTGCGAGCCTATGCCGCCGGTTATGACGGCCTCGACTCCGAGGCCGACGATGGCATCGGCGGTCTTCATGCCTGCTCCTTCGGCATTGGCGAACTCGTTCTTCACCACGGTGTAATCCAGCGTATCGTAATCCACGATAAGGAAGAATGGGGCATGGCCGAAATCTTCGGCCACGTAGGATCCGAGATCCTCCCCTTCGGCCGTCACGCCGATCTTCATTTCGACTCCACGGTCTTGACGATCTTGTCGATTATCTTGTTGAACTCTTTCGCAGATTCGGATTCCGGCGATTCTACTACTATGGGCATACCCGCATCGCCCGATACGACGATATCCGGCTCGATCGGTATGCGGCCGAGGAACTGAACGTTCATGGATTTGGCTGTCGCCTCTCCTCCGCCGGATTTGAAGATGTCCGTTCTCTCTCCGCAGTGCGGGCAGACGAATCCGCTCATGTTCTCTATGAGTCCGATGATCGGGATCTTCGCCTGGGCAGAGAACGTAATGGACTTCCTGGAATCGAGAAGTGCTACATCCTGCGGCGTGGTCACGATGACCATCCCGTCCGCCTTGGGTATGAGCTGAATTATAGAGATCGCTTCGTCCCCAGTGCCCGGAGGCATGTCGACCACGAGGTAGTCGAGGTCGCCCCATTCCACTTCTTCGATGAACTGCCTTATAGCGGTCATCTTTACGGGTCCTCTCCAAACGACTGCCGAATCCTTGTCCGGAAGGAGGAAGGCCATGGACATGACCTTGAGCGACGGTGGCACCAGTATCGGCACCATCTTGTCGTCGACGACATCGAGTCTCTCGTCCTCGATGCCGAACATCTTCGGTATGTTAGGTCCGGTGATATCGATATCCATGAGTCCGGTCTGATACCCTTTCATGGACAGTGACATGGCGAGGTTGGACGATACGGTGCTCTTGCCCACGCCGCCCTTTCCGCTCATCACGACTACCACATGTTTGATCTTCCCGAGACTTTCTGTAAGTTTGAAATCGTCAGCATTGATCATCGGCTTTGACATTCTATCATTCCTTAACGCGGTTAACACAACACACCGATATAAAAACAGCGCAACGCATAAGACGGCGGCAGAGCATATGCGGAAATATGCCACTAGGTGATCCGCACGGCGGGAAATTCGAGTATACGACCGA
>CAZXIY010000073.1:0-5565 GCA_964640935.1 uncultured Methanomassiliicoccales archaeon | reverse complement strand
TCGAAAACCACTGGTCCCTGACCTCGGGAGTTCGAATCTCTCCCTCGGCGCCATCCCCTTTCTGAAAAAACGAATCTGCCAGGACGATCTTTCGCATCGCAACAACGGCATCATTCGATATCTTCGTCGTCCCAGTCGCAATCGAACTCGTTACCGCACTTCAGGCAGTGTGCGTTCTTAGAATCCTCACAAATGCAGCATCCGCCCAGCCAGATCTTGCCTTCTTTTGCCATATCCACGTATTCTGATAGAACATAACCGTAGACTATCTCAACAACCTTCTTCGAACCGCATTTAGGACAAACGCGGACTGTCGTATTGGCCTTTGTTTTCTTCATCGTAGTGAGATTTTTTTGCGAGCTGATAAGGGTATCTGTTTTTGGAAGGTTCGACGACAAGACCGCCGTCGAAGAACAGCTGTGACAGCTCGCCATGTCGCACGAATCATATGATACGGAGGCAGCGGACCCGATAAGCATAATATACGCCCGAAGACCTCGGCGACATCCATATGCCAAGGTATGCAGCCATCATCGAATGCTTCTCCAACGGTCGCTATTACATCGATGATGCTGTATCCTCTGGATTGACACCACTGATGGTATATCGCAAGCTCTCTGAGGACGAGTCCCGCAAAGAGCACACGTACTGTCAGCTCAGGGACGAGATAATCGCCGAATCGTCCGGAAAATCGGAGGTCCTGTTCCTTCCGGACTCTCCGGAATGTATCGCTAAGACGCTGAAAGGATACGATGTCGCCTGCATCGTGGCGGGTTCCGAGTTCGGAGTGGGGACGGCCGATGCCGTGTCGTCCATCATGGGCCTCCGCGGGAACTCTCCGGAGAGCACAAAAAGCCGCATAAGTAAGTTCGGCATGCATTCGGCTCTCAAAAAAGCGGGGCTGAGGTATCTCAGGAGCCGGAAGGTGGAGAGCGACGAGGACATAGACAAATTCTGGAATGACAACGGCATAAGATCGGCGGTCATCAAGTTCTCCGTTTCCACTGCATCCAACGTCCGCAAATGCGACTCTGCCGACGAGGCCAAGAAGATCTATTCCGAGTTCAAAGGTTCGTCCAATTTCATTGCGTACGAGCACGAGATCATGATACAGGAATACGTGCACGGAAAAGAATACATCGTCAATACCATGAGCTTCGAAGGACGCCATAAGATAATGCATATCTGGCACAACGACAAGCATCTGGTCGGCGATGCCGGAATATCCCAAGATCGCGCATTGCTCGCGGAGGACGACTTCTCCGGAAGGGATGAACTCGAAAGATACTCGGTTAAGATGCTGAACGCTCTCGGCGTCGAATTCGGGCCGGCCCATTCCGAACTGTGCATAGACGAGAACGGCCCGGTCCTCATAGAGCTCAACGCCCGCGTCATGGGCGGATTCTTTCCCAAGAATGTTCTGGACGAGGCCTTCGGGGACCATATATCCGATATCTCCCTCGAATGCTATCTCGGGTCCGAGAAGATATCGGATTACATGAGCCAGAAGGCATCCTGCAGATCCGTTGTCCTTGTCAAATACATATCATTGAGGACTGCGTCGGAAGGCGATCCGACACCATTCTTCGAACTGGCCAAGAAGATGAGAGGATACAGAGGGACGTCGTACGAAGGAAGGCCGGGTATCGCAAGATTCGGAAGGACTGTGGACCTGTTCTCGTCGCCGTTCCAGTTCGTTTTCTGCGATCCGGACAGGAAGGCGATAGAGGATGACGACGGGATGCTGGATATGTTCGAATACGAATTCGTCGACCTTATGATCGTCCCGCCTTCGCATTCAGAACGGGCGACCGCGGAGATATACCGCGAACTGATCGCATCCGCAGGAAAGATGGCCGCCGGGACGGAGATACGCGTACCCTCCGAAGTATGTTCCCTCGTTCCGTACGGGGTGAGGGGGATGCAGATGATACTCCGCGTTCTGGGCATAACGACGCATGTCGACTGCACCAACGGCCTGAGCGGGATGAAAGATGCAGTGCTATGACATCATCGAGGAAAGGAAAGGACAGATCGTCCTGCTGATCTTGATAGCGATAGCATCGCTCATAGACGGTCTCGACTCGTCGATAGTCAACGTCGTGCTTCCGAACATCTCCGCCGAATTCGAAGCGGACCTGTCCCTGAGCACCTGGGCCATCACGGCGTACCTGGCCGGCATTGTGGGTCTGATGCTCCTGTTCGGCAAGATCGCCGACAACGGACGTCTGAGATCCATATTCGTTTCCGGCATTGTCATTTTCACTCTGTCATCTTTGTTCTGTGCGCTGAGCCAGAACATCTACATGCTGATTGTCTTCAGATTCGTCCAAGGTCTGGGGGCATCCATGATGGTCGCCGCAACCCCGATAATGATCGTGCGTCTGCTCCCGCCGGGAAAGAAAGCGGCCGGAATGGCCACGATGACGATGGTCAGCGGGATATCTCTGGCCATCGGCCCTTCGGTGGGCGGACTGATAGCCGATGCCCTGTCATGGCACTGGGTCTTCCTGATCAACATACCGATAGGGATCGTCCTGTGCCTCATGACGGCAAGATACGTACCGCATTCTGCCGCCGGGTCGGTCATCAAGATGCCCGACTCCCGTTTGTCGATCTACATGTTCATGACGTTCTGCTTCGGACTGATATTCTTAGAAACTATCATAATGACGGATGTGTCGATGATCGTCATCGCAGCATCCGGCGTCATGACCGCTATCGGGGCCGCCGCCACCGCCGTACGCCATAAGAATGCAGATCCAGACGAACGCATAATGGACATGCATATCTTCAGGAACAGGGATTTCGTCCTGGTAGCGATCTCGTTCCTTCTGACGACGATGATGGCGGGCGGCGTCCTTTACCTGCTCCCGTACTACCTTCAGGTGGGGTCCGGCATGAGCTCGACCGTCAGCGGCCTGTACATCACGTTCGCATCCGTATTCATGATCATCTTCGCAGTGGTCACCGGAAGATGGTGCGACAGGAAAGGCTGCAAGAGCGCGACCGCCGTGTCGATCTTCCTGCGTATCGTCTTCTCGGCGATATTCATCTTCATCTCCCCCGCGTGGGGCGTGGAGCCTTTGCTGATCACCCTTCTCATCGTCGGGATATCCTTCGGAATATCCGGGACCGCACAGTCGACCAGGATGATGCATCACTCGCCGAAAGAGAACTACGGCGATGCCGCATCGCTTCTGAACATCGTCAACTACCTCGGTTCGTCTCTGGGCGTCGTCGCGTATGCGATGGCGTTCATAATAGCCACGCCGGGATACGCCGGCGTGACGATAACCGATATTCCTGCGAACGTCGTCGTCAGCGGGTTCAACGGCTCGGCCGTGCTCGGAGTGATACTCGCGGTAATTGCATTGATATGCACGCTGGTCGTCAGGAACATAGTGCCGAAGAACGACGTCAAGCAGGAGTGACCTTCGGGACCTTCTCGTAATCGACCCATTTCCAGATCGTATAGACAAGTACGGTCGCGGCGCATACAATCATGCCGACCGATGCCAACGTTTCGTTCCCCAGCAACAGGCCTATCGGCCAGATTATGTTGAATCCGAACATCGATGCCGACAGCAGATAGTTCTTCTTCATCGCGAACAACGGTATCAGCACTATGCCAGCAAGCGCGAATAAGATGTCCACGGCATCGGACGGCTCCGCATTGAATATCATCGTGATCGCATACGTTATGGTGGGTATCACGAACAGCAGCATCATCAGACCCTCGGAGATGCTGTTCTTCACCAGAGCGTATATCGAGAATATGGCCACGACGCCGGACAGGAAGACCTCGGCCACGAAATACGTTATGAACTCGGTGGAATACGAATTCATGAGGGCCGTTATCCCGAGGATGAACAGACCTGCGATAACGAGCATATCCGACTTGGAGTACTTGCAGTCGGACCTGTCGCATATGTGGAGCAGCGATCCGCTCTTCGGCGATATCAGCCCTTTGAAGGCGTATCCGGCGAGGACGACGCCGGCGATAACAAAACCCACTCCCATGGGAAGCGACGTATCCACGTTGTAGAAGAACGGATACGACATGGCGATCCCGAAGACGATGGCCGCAAGACCCAGCGCGTAATCCTTGCGTCTGAGGAATATGAATGCGGACACGTACATGCCTATCGAGAACAGAAGGTCTAGGGACGTTGGCCCGGAATAGCCGAACGTCAGATAGCATATCGAGAACGTCAGACTGGAGATCGTGATGATCATATTCATTATCCCCTCCGTGACCAGGCCGCGTTTGAACGTGTCCAATGTGAAAATAAGGACGAACGCCGATATGACCACCTTCGTGTACTGATATGTCATAAGATCGGTGGGCGTTATGACCAGGTCCATGTTGATGTACGTCACACCCGCCCACAGTATCAGGAGCGATACGACCAGGAACGATGTTATCGTTATGTTCTGGTTCTTGTCCTCCTCTTCGATCTCGCGCGAGACCTCCTCGTCGCTCAGCCTGTGGTTGAAGAACTTCGGCATGAGCTCTTTTCCCGTCTCGTAATAGATCCAGGCGGTGATCGCCATCACCGCGGAGATGATCTTGATGCACATTATGGCGACCTCCAGGACGGAGGCCATGGACGTGAAGGATTCAAGGAACAGCATCAGGGCGATCAGAACCGACGTTATAGACATCAAGTAATTGCGTTCCAATGCGAACCTGTACGCCAGGGGTATGAAGAACAGCGACAGTATCATATCCAGCAGCAACGGGCCTTCCACGTGGAATAAGTGCAAAGCTGAGAATATGAACGCCGACAGCGACAGAAGGAACATCATCAGCCCTTCTGCGACAACGCCTTTGCTCAATGCATACGTGCCGAACATCAGCGTTATCGCCGATATCACCATCTTGGTCACATACAGTGAGTAACTGTGTCCCGCGCCCAGGGCGTAGTAGCCCAGCACCAGCGACAGCATGGAGAACGAGAGTATTCCGACGGCGGATACTAGCACATGGGCATACTCCTTGTCGTTGTACTTCGTCTTCCCTCCGATATAGACGAACACCTTTTCCTTCCTCGCGTCGGATATAGCTGTCCTGGAGCCTATTATGAAGTAAATGACCCCTGCGGTGAGCATACCTATGCTGAACAGCATCTTTCCGAACCCAAGGGATTCGAGGAAAAGGGACAGGGACATGATGAGCGTCGCCGCCGACATCAGATACTCCCTGCGCATGGCATAGATGGCTCCGCAGGTCACAAAGCCGATCATGAAGAATATGTTGGTCCATGAGAATCCAGGCTCTCCGAACGAGAGCTCGGAGACGGAGAAGATCATCACCGACAGGCTCATGAGCATTATGTGGATGCTCTCGGTCAGCAGCCTGACCTTCATCGCGATAGCGGCGAAGGCAAGTGCCAGCACCGAACAGGCCATCCTTATGAAATTGTACGTATCCTGGTCGATGTTCAATTCATCGTGGAAATACCACAGCCCCGTCACTATGGACAGAACTCCTAGAATGAACATCGCCGCCGTCGGCACCAGGATGTATTTGCTTATCGAGGTGTAGTGCGTGTACTTCAG
>CAZXIY010000072.1:0-5645 GCA_964640935.1 uncultured Methanomassiliicoccales archaeon | reverse complement strand
TCCCCTTGATGGGGGCATATCTGATTGCTCAATATATTACATAAATGGAAGATTATCGCTGTGATGACGTAATCCAGGGGGTCTAAGGAGGAAAAATAATATGAGAACGGCCCCGGGTGGGGCCGTTAAAAGGTTTACTCTGTCTTCTCGACGTTCTTCTTCTGCATGAATTTCGGACCGACCCAGTTCCACTTGCCCATGAGGTGCATGACCGCAGGCACGATGTACGTACGGACGATCAATGCATCCACAAGAATGGCGAATCCGAGTGCGAATCCGAATTCCATGAGCATCGGAGATGTCGAAAGGGTCATCGTCGCGAATGCACCGCCCATGATCAGTCCGCAGATGGTTATGACCCCTCCGGACTTCTCTACGGCGTGTATGATCGCGTCGTCGTTGTCCATTCCCTTCGAGACGTTCTCTTTGATACGTGTGGTCAGCAGGATATCGTAATCCATGCCCAACCCGAGGCATATCACGAACAGGATGATCGGAACGATCCATGTTATCGGCATGCCGAGCATGTGCCCGAACAGCAGGTGCGTCACACCGAGCGTCCAGAGGATGCTCATTATGATTGTGACGATCGAACGTGCAGGTGTGAGATACGATCTCATCACAACGAACAGCAGCAGGAAGATCAACAGGACCACAGTGACCTCGATCCATGTGAATTCGTTGTTGACGACGTTAGATATGTCGTATATCGCGACGACGCTGCCGGTGACGTAGGATTTCACGAACATACCGTTGCCGTCCATGAATTCGTTAGTCGCAGCTTCGACCTGCGACATCGTGGTCATCGATTTATCGGACATCGGTTGGTCCGCTACGATGACGCTGACCTTGATGTACTGGTGCCCGTTGTTATACATCGACAGGCCGCCGATGTAGTAGTTCACGATGTAATCGATTGCATTGGACTGGGTGTAAACATCCTGGCCGGTGATGGCTTTCCAGGTGGTATCGTCCACATATGCGAGCAACGCCAGATTCTCGGAGATATACGACGGGAAATACGACAGAGCGAGTTCCACATTGCCGCCGCACTGATACAGCAGGAGGTCCCAGCTGACGATACCGGATACGGACGCGACGTTTGTCGTACCATCGGACTCGAGAGTCTTCTCATTGATTATGTACGGCAATGTTCCCTTTGAAGAGGCATTGCTGGTCGCATTGACGTAAGCCGCTGTCAGCGAAGCATCGGTCCATTGTAGAGCTCCGAGCTTCATATTCATGCTGGGGATGTTTATGACATCGTTCTTGATGTCAGCTATCTGCGTTCCCGTATCGAGCAGGACATACGTCGGCATTATCATGCCGCCTTCCGCATTTTCGACGATCTCATTGACACCGTTCTTGGATTCGCCGCTGGGCATTATCGATATCATATCATAAGATGAATCCTCGGTAAGTGCCACATATGCGAGCGGCGTCGTCACGATTATTGCAACGATGATTATCGGAACGGCGTATTTGACAGAGAAGTGAGCGGACTTTCTGAAGTAGCTCTGTCCGATCCTTGAGCATTTGCCGTACCATCCGTTCATTGCCTTGCTTCCGTCGGTGTATGTTTCCATCGAAGACGGATAGAATATCTTGTCGCCGACGAGCATGAGTATGGACGGTATGAGCGTAAGGGCTGCAAGCAAAGCGAATACGATCCCGGATGCGAGGACGATACCCATCGTGCTGATCACAGAGAACGAGCAGAAAGACATCACACCGAATCCTATGATGACCGAGCACCCGGATGTGGTGATGGATTCGCCGGCCCAGATGATGGATTCTCTGAGGGCGCCCTCCTTGTCCTTTCCGGCCTTGCGTTCCTCACGATACCTGGCTATTATGAATATACAGTAATCGCATCCCGCACCAAGCATCGACACTAGAACTATCGTGCTCGTGATATAATAGATATCCATGAACTGCGCGATACCGAATATTACCATCATGACGATACCGTAAGCGAATCCGATGGTGATCGGTGGGGTCGCAGCAGAAACGAGCGATCTGAAGAAGAGACCGATGAGTATAAGCACGAGAAGGATCGAGAACGGATCGATCTTCTTCACATCATTCATTGCTTCGACCTCTGTATCATGGCTTATCGCGGTCGATCCGGTCAGATATGTCGTCAGATCGAAGCTGCCCGTGTTCTTCACGTCCGACACGATGGATCTTATCTGGTCGACTTCGTCGCCGGAATTTCTTCCATCGGTGAACGATACGGACAGCATCACTATGCCGGGATATCCTGTATCAGTGGATTTGGTGTAGTAGCCCAGCGACATGGTCTCAACGACCTGTCCGCCGTCCTTTGTCAGACCGTAATGCTCCTGCAGTTTGGCCGTCAGTTGTTCGCTGAATCCGGCAATCGCGATTTTTTGATCGCTGGAATCACAATTTATGACAAGGAGCATATCTGTCCCCACGTCACTTTGATAGAAATAATCAGAATCGCCGATTATGGCCATTCCTTTGACGGATTCGGAGTCTTCGCCAGTCATGGAAGTTATATCATAACTTAGAACAGACCCCGGGTCCGCTAGGACCTTGTATATAAACGGCGAGGAGATCAAAAGAAGGACCACCCAGAAGATAACGATCTTCTTCGGATTCTTCATAATGAAGTCCGCTATTTTGTCGAACATTTGTTCACATCCTGTTCTGGATATCTATAAAATGGGCGACATATATAACGATTTTGAACACGCTCAAAATTCGATTGCGAAACCAAGGTTGAGATGAGCATATAATGTTCATTTTGGACATTCTGCGTAACAATATTTTGAGCAAGTTCAAATATTACGATGCTATGAGAGAATCAATGAGCGTCAGGTTCCCTACAATCCAGGATATCAGCGATGAGATCCGGAAGAAATCTAATGTTCAGCGCAGGCAGGAAACGACGCAGAAGATCATCGAAGCATCTTTCTACCTTTTTAAGACACAGGGTTACGGAAAGACGACGACACGCCAGATAGCTCAGAGAGCCGGCGTCCTTAACGGCAGCATATACAACATTTTCGGCAGCAAAGAGGACATACTGAACGAGATAATCATGAATGGGTATGATTCCGCTCTCAGAGAGGCCAGGACGATACTCAAGGACGAGGATGATCTGGTTCTGACACTCGCCTTCCCCCTTGCCATTGATCTGTACACTGCTTCCTCTTTTCAGAATGCGTCCGAGCTTCTGTTGGAGGTCCACAGGTCATGGAAGATCACCAACGAACTTGCAAAACGCACATCTGTCTGGGTCATGAAATATCTGGAGAAATACAATATTTCCATGGATTCCGAGACCGTGAGGACGAATCTCCTTGCGATACTCGGCAGCGTGGGAAATTTCGTGTCGAGATACTATCACGACAAGACGTACAGCCTTGGGTACAAAAAGGAACTGAGGATATCCCTGGAGCTCTTCTGTACACTTTTCCGCATTCCCGCATATAACATCGATTCTACCGTGGAACGCATGAGCGATCTGCTGAACAAGGGCAAGATCACCATCGGCAACACAGCGATAGGTCCCGCTGACAAGGAATGAGCGAACATACGGTCCGTCGCTTCCCTCAATCAATTTTATTAGTGATATGGCTATAACCGCGTAGGTATAGGAATGGCTGACGAACAGGCAATCAAAGCGGCCCAGGAGAAATTCGGTCTGCTTCTCAGGAAGCAGCTCGACAGGGTCGAGGTCCTCAAGGGAGAGGGAGACTGGATCGATTATTCCAAGCTGGACAAGCTCATAGTGGGCGTCTGCGGCGGCGACGGGATAGGCCCGTACATCTGCGCATCGGCGCAGAGGGTCATGGAGTTCCTTCTCGCAGACAAGATCAAGGCGGGAAAGGCCGAGATCAGGCAGATAAACGGCCTTACTATCGAGAGGCGTGTGGAGGTCATGAAGGCCATACCCGATGACACCCTCGCAGAGCTGAAGGCCTGCCATGTCATATTGAAAGGACCTACTACAACGCCGAAGAAAGGCGACCCGTGGCCGAACATCGAGAGCGCCAACGTCGCTATGAGAAAAGAACTCGATCTTTTCGCCAATGTCAGACCGGTCAGCGTGCCGGAGCTCGGCATAAACTGGACGTTCTTCAGGGAGAACACCGAGGGGAGCTACGCTCTCGGAAGCAACGGCGTGAACGTTACAGACGATCTTGCGATGGACTTCTGCGTCGCTACGAAACAGGGAACGGAAAGGATCATCCGCGCAGGATTCGAGCATGCGAGGAAGACAGGTGTCAACTACGTTTCACTGGTCACAAAGGCCAATATCATCAAAACGACCGACGGGAAGTTCCTCTCTATCGCAGAGGAGGTCGCAAAGGATTACCCCGAGGTCAAATGGGACGACTGGTTCATCGACATAACCACCGCAAAGCTCATCGACCCCGCAAGGAGGAGCAACTTCAAGGTGTTCGTCCTTCCGAACCTCTACGGCGACATAATCACCGATGAGGCAGCACAGATACAGGGCGGTGTCGGCACCGCCGGTTCTGCGAACCTCGGAAAGAGATACGCGATGTTCGAGGCCATACACGGCTCCGCACCGAGGATGGTCTCCGAAGGCAGGGCTCAGTACGCCGATCCGTGCAGCATGATCAAGGCCGTTGCAATGATGATGGATCATATCGGGGAGACCGAAAAGGCCCACAAGCTCAACATGGCCCTCGATATATGCACACAGTTCGAGAAGAAGCTCGTCATGACCGGAAGAGATACCGGAGCTACGGGCAACGAGTTCGCAGACTACATCATGGAAACGATAAAGAGACCGGACCTGGAGAAGGTCTGGAAGAAATACGTCGATGATGCGGTCGCCGCTGCAAAGAACTGATAAAACCAATTCCGGGCCATCGGCCCGGTCCAAATCATTTCGGAAAGAACGTGATGCGATTGAGTAACAGTTCCGCCGATACGGCATACGATTTCAAGAAACAGTTCAAGACGCTTTATTCTCCTCCGACATCGCCGTCAGTTATCGATGTTCCGGCCATGAGGTTCGTTGCAATGAACGGATCTGGGGATCCAAATGACCCCGATGGTGAGTATGCATCGGCCATTGAGGTCCTCTATTCGATCTCATACACCATAAAAATGAGTTATATGTCCGGAAATGAGCCGGACGGGTATTTCAAATATGTCGTCCCTCCGTTGGAAGGTCTCTGGTGGACAGACAGCAGAGTCGGGATCACGGGGACCACGGACAAGTCGTCGCTGAAGTGGGTCTCGATGATCAGACTGCCGGAGTTCGTCACCGAAGACGTCTTCCGGTGGGCCTGTGACGAAGCCGAATCCAAAAAAGGAATCTCTTCGGACGGTGTCAAGATGAAGGACTATACAGAAGGCCTGTGCGTACAATGCATGCATGTCGGGGGATATGATGACGAAAAGCGGACCATGGATCTGATAGAGGATTACATGGTCGCTGAAGGATATGCCGCAGATCCCGGAAGGATGCATCACGAGATATACCTGGGCGATCCGCGCAAAGTATCTTCAGACAGGCTAAAGACAGTGCTGAGGCGTCCTGTAAAGAAAATCGGGTGTCAATGATCTATTTTTCAATCCAAGGGTCTGCAAAAGACAGATAACCTATGATTGAATGCTGTCGCTCATGCTTATCA
>CAZXIY010000071.1:0-5724 GCA_964640935.1 uncultured Methanomassiliicoccales archaeon | reverse complement strand
TGTATTGCGCAAGCGTACGGGAACTCAGAAACGCTGTCAGCCACTCTTCATTTCAATATCTGGGTTGACCCACGCGTTGTTTATTCCCGATGTTTTTATAACAGTGCTACGCCTACTGCCGCAGTGATGATACTAATAAAACTCGGCGGCAGTGTTATCACCGACAAGTCGAGGTATCGTACATTCAACAGCGACTGCGTGAACAGGCTCTGCCGCGAGATCAAGGAATCCGGAGAGCAGGTCATCATTGTTCACGGAGCCGGTTCATTCGGTCATATTCTTGCAAAACAGTATGACATAAACGGCGGTTACAAGGACAAGTCCCAGATACCCGCTGTTGCTCAGATATGCTATGATGTCAGGGAGCTTGACTCCATGATAGTCAAAGCTCTTATTGATTCCGGCATCCCGGCCGTGTCCGTTCCTACCGGTTCGTGCTTCATCATGGACGATAGAAAGCTCATCGTCTCCGACAGCGAGGTCCTCCGCGGATTCGTGGAGAAGGGCATAATCCCAGTGACCTTCGGTGATGTCGTTCTGGACAGGAAGCTCGGTTTCGCCATTTGTTCAGGCGACCAGATAATGGAGGTCATGGCGAAGATATTCGACATAGACCGCGTGATATTCGTTTCCGACATCGACGGACTTTACGATTCGGATCCCAAGAAAAACAGGGATGCAAAACTCTATCGCCACGTGGACAGGAGGATCGTCGACGGCGTAAGCGCGGACATATCGGTCGCCGATGTGACCGGCGGCGTCCGCGGAAAGATGGAATCAATGCTTAGGATGTGCAGCGGGAAAAGGGATTGCATATTGGTCAACGGTATGGCAGAAGGCAGACTCCTGGCACTGCTGAAGGGCGAGGATGTGGTCTGCACAAGGGCGGAGGCTGATTCACAATGACAAAGATACAGGGCAGGAAGGCAGATCACATAAACATCTGTCTCGACAAGGATGTCATGCCGGAATACAGATACTGGGATGACGTGAAGTTCATACATGAAGCATTGCCGGAGGTCGATTACGACGACATCGATACGAAGGCTGACGTTCTCGGAAAGGAATTGGATTTCCCGTTCATAGTGACGGCCATAACCGGAGGATTCCCCGGGGCCAAGAAGATCAACGAGAATATCGCGAAGGCCTGTTCCGATCTCGGCGTCGGGATGGGGATCGGGTCCGAGAGGGCAGCAATCGAGGATGTGGACAAGGAGAGCTACGCCGTCATAAAGGATTACGACATCCCGTTGGTGATCGGGAACATAGGCGCTCCGCAGCTGGTGGCCCAGAAGAAGAAACGCAAGTACACTTACGAGGACGTCGGCAAGGCCAAAGATCTGATCGATGCCGATTTCATGGCCGTGCATCTGAACTTCCTGCAGGAGGTCGTGCAGCCGGAAGGCGACACGAGATCCAAAGGCTGCTACGACGCCATCAGGGATCTTGCTCTTCAATTCCCGATAATCGTCAAGGAGACCGGGGCCGGGATATCGAACGCTACGGCAAAAAGGCTCAGTACCACGGGTATCGAGGCCATAGACGTGGCGGGCATGGGCGGAACGAGCTTCTCGGCCATCGAGATGTACAGGGCCGAAGAGGCCAAGAACGACATCAAGACCGATGTCGGATTCACGCTCTTCGATTGGGGGATACCCGCGCCGGTATCGCTCCTGTATGCAGATGCCGACGTGCCTATGATTGCATCCGGCGGGATATATTCCGGGCTGGATGTCGCGAGGGCCATTGCCATGGGGGCGGTGTGCGCCGGAGGGGCATTCGTGATATTGAGACAGGCCACGGAATCTGCCGAAGCGGTCAAAGAGACCATACTTGCGATGAGAGAGGAACTCAAATCCGTAATGATGCTCACCGGCTGCTCGAACATCAAACAGCTTTCGGATGCAGATTACATACTGGTCGGAAAGACCAGAGAATGGATGGAAGGATTGCAATGAACGATGTCAAAGAGACACTCAAGAAGATGTCCAAGGAATTGGACGGACCGATCAAATCATACATAAAGGACGAGGAACCGTCCAACCTCATAGAGGCCGCCAGGCAGTATCCGTACGCCGGCGGCAAGAGGATGAGACCGTCGATGGTCATCGCCGCATGCGGTGCCGTCGGGGGGGACAAGAAGAAAGCCGTCCCGTTGGCGGTCGCCATCGAGTACATACACAATTTCACGCTGATACACGACGACCTGATGGACGGGGACAGCGAACGCCGCGGAATGGTCACTTCGCATGTGAAATACGGCATGCCTACGGCGGTCCTGGCCGGAGATGCTCTTTTTGCGAAGGCGTTCGAGATAATCTCCGACATGGATGTCCCGGCGGATGTAATGAGGAAGGTCCTGAAGGTGACCACCGTCGCCGTATGGGATCTCGCACGCGGACAGGAGATGGACGTCAACAACGAGACCGGAGAGGTCACCATGGATGCGTACATCGAAACGATCCGTCTGAAGACCAGCGTTCTCTTCGCCGCGGGAGCCGCGGGCGGAGCATTGGTCGGAGGAGCTGACGACAGGACCGTCAAGGCAATCCACGAGTACGCCATGTCCCTCGGCGTCGCGTTCCAGATGTACGACGACATACTGGGTGTCATCGGGGATCCCAAGAAGACAGGGAAATCCGCAGGCAACGACATACGCAAAGGCAAGAAGACAGTCATCGTCTGCCACGCCTTTGATTCTATAAAGGACAAGAAGACCCTGGCCGAATTCCGTTCCATACTCGGGAAGATCGATGCGACCGACGCAGAGATCGAGAAAGCAAGGAAGATACTGAAGGATTCCGGAAGCATGGACTACGCCATAGACATGGCCGAGAGGTACACCAAGGACGCGATATCGAAACTCGACTGCCTCAAGCCCAGCGAAGACAAGGAATTCATGATAGAACTGGCGAAGTTCGCCATGTCAAGGGATGTTTAATCCCCTTCTATCCCGGATTCGATGATACGGTAATTGGCGAACTTCCCTTCGGGGATGCTGCGGTGCTTCACGATCACCGCGGTACGCCTTCCGTTCGTCCTTTTATCCAGGCGGATTATGGTCTTCGCGTTGTGATGCAGGGCCTGTCCGCCCAGGAATTCCACGGATCCGGAACCGATGTTCGTGTAGACCTGCGACGTCATCAGCACCGCGACATCGTTCAGCCTGGCGGCGTTCAGCAGCATCTCGGTCTGTTTTATGAATTCGTTCCTGACCGACATATCGTCGGAATGCAGGCGGTAGAACATCGTCACCGAATCTACGACCACGAGTCCTATCTTATCGTTCGCCTCTGACAACCTGCAGACCTTCTGTATGCGGTCGGTCTGCTCTTCGAAGCTGTGGACTTGGAATACGAGCAATTCTTTTATGAGATTCTCGTCCCTGAAGATCTGAGATATCCTGTCTGGCGAAAGGCCCTCGGTATCCACATAAGCGATCTTCTTTCCGGATCTCGCGACGTTGTACGCGGTCTGCAGGCATATATTGGTCTTGCCCGTGCCTCCTTCTCCATAGAGAAGGGTCACGCTGCCGCTCTCGATGCCGCCTCCAAGCAGTTCGTCGAAAGTGCTGCACCCGGTCGCTATCCTGTTCACGGCTTCAAATATGAAAAGGAATGATAAATAGTTTGAGAGAAGCAAGCCGTCAGTTCTTCTTCGCTTCTTCGTTCTTCTTGTCGCTGGACGTCTCCTTTACAGATTCGACGTCCTTGATGTCATAGGACATGTTATCCTGGTAGGACTCGCCTTTCGCCGCATAGTACGGCACGGCGAGGACCATCGTCGCAAGGGCGATGACCACGGCGATCACGATGATCGCACCGATAACGATGAGAATTATCCATATGATGTTCTCGAGAACGCCCGGTATCAGGAATATCGCTGCGCCCGCTGCCACGACCACAACGACGATCGCGATGACGAGTAAGAGATACAACAATGCGGATTTTCCCGTCTTGTTCGTTTTAATGCTGTTCGGATCCATTTTCAAACCTCCATCAGTTGCCTGTCGGTATGTACGGTATCAGAGCCGTCGCGAGATCCATGAGCGTCATGGACTGTATGATGATCTTGCCGGGGCCGGTGAGAGTCGTGACGAAGAGACCTTCTCCGCCGAACAGGGCAGTCTTGAAGCCGCCGGTCGCGGTGATGTCGTATTTCACGGTGTCCTGCCAGGCGACCGCGTTGCCCGTGGATACTTTGTATTGCTCGCCGGGTTTTAGGTCGACGACGTTGAAATCACCGCATGCGGCGACGAACGCGATACCGGTTCCGGTGAGCTTCTCCAATATGAATCCCTCTCCGCCGAACAATACGCTCCCGAGTTTCTTCTGGAATGCCATATCGAGGTCCACGGTCGGTTGGGCTCCGAGGTATCCCGTCTTCTGGACGATCCATCCGCCCTTGCCAACATCTATGTCGACGATCTTTCCCGGGGCGCTGCCGCCGAGGCCGAGCAGACCCGATCCGCCTTCCGAATGGTACCTGAGCTGGAAGAAGGACTCTCCCATGACGGACCTCTTGAGTCCCTTCATGAATCCGCCTTCCATCTTAGCTTCCATCCTCATGTTTCCAGTCATGTATCTCATGGAACCGGAAGTGGACAGAAATTCCTCTCCCAGCTCTAGTTGTATGTTCACGAACTGGAGGTTGTCGCCTGTGATTGTATACCTCATGGAACCACCCGTTTTAGTGCTGATCGTTCTAGGTGTCTTCACAATAAATAACTATGTGCTTTCTGATGTGGTCAGACAATGAGGCAGGAGATCGGAAGGGGAGCAGAGGCCGTAATTTATCTGACAGAGTACCGCGACAGGCCCGCGGTGGTCAAGGTCAGATATCCCAAAGGATACCGCCATCCGGATCTGGATATGCATCTCCGCAACTCGAGGACCAAGAACGAGGTCAGAGTGATAAAGGATGCAAGGGCCGCCGGCGTCAGATCGCCCGTGGTGTACGACGTGGATCTGGGCGACAGCAGCATCACCATGGAGTACTTCGAAGGAAGGAAGGTCAAGGACATCTTGGACGAAGAACCGGAATCCGCGGATGAGATATGTTCCAGGATAGGCGAGATGGTAGCAAAGCTCCACAACCACAGGATCAGCCACGGCGATCTGACAACGTCGAATATGATAATCAACGACAAGAACGAATTCTGCGTGGTGGATTTCTCTCTGGGGAACACGATGGTCGATGTGGAGGAGATGGGCGTGGACCTGCACCTTCTGGAGAGGGCGTTCACATCAGCCCATTCGACCATAGACAGCGCGTTCTCCTATGCCATCGAGGCGTACAAGAAGAATATGCCCAGGGCCGACGAGGTAATGGCCAGGGTCGAGGACATAAAAGGGAGAGCAAGATATACATGACCACTATCAAAGTGATAACGTCCAATCCCGGAAAGGTAAGGGAGTACCAGAAGGCGTTCGGCGATCTCGGCGTGAAGATGGAACATCTGCACATACCCTACGACGAAGTTCAGACGGCCGAATTGGAAGAGGTCGTGGAGAAAGGGATGGCCGAGATACGTTCCAAGGGCATAAGCGACTTCATGATAGACGATTCCGGGATGTTCGTCGATTCTCTGAAAGGTTTCCCCGGAGTGTATTCCGCGTATGTGCAGAAGACGATCGGGAACCAAGGCATTCTGAAGCAGATGTCCGGAGTTAAGGACAGGCGTGCCGTGTTCAAATGCTGCATCGGATGCGATATCGGGGGAAC
>CAZXIY010000070.1:0-5797 GCA_964640935.1 uncultured Methanomassiliicoccales archaeon | reverse complement strand
CTCTGTAGCGGATCAGAACATCCTAAAATGGGAAAAATATGATTTCGTCAGAGCTCCCAATCCCGACGACATATGGTCCGCACAGGTCCGGCGGCGTAGATGTTATCTTAATCGAGAACACTATCACGCTCTTTAGGTGAGCCGAGATGGGAATAAACATCGCCATTTGCGAACTTGAAGCGAAGAATGCCGCGTGCAGGGAACTGAAACAGAACATAATCAAGGTGCTGGTCAGCGACGCCTCTGCATTCGGGAACGCCGCGGAAACGGACATGTACGTCACGCTCGAGGACGCGAAGAAGGCATTCCCCGACTGGGACGCATTCGTCAAGAGGAACAGACTGAACGAGGATTCCGACGCGGTCTATATGGACAAGGTAAAGAACGACGATGACGCCGCAACGCTGTCCAAGATCGCCAAGAAGAGATTCACCGGATGGGTCCTCATGAAGGATCTGGACGAGAATTCCAAAAAGAAAGCGATCGATATGTCCGACAAGGAGAACCGCGTCACCGGATGGGACAGACTCGAATTCGACGAGATGAACGAGAAATGCGGAAAATGCCCGCTCTCGTGGGACAAGGGGAGAGGATGCATCGGAGCCTTCGGCCCTGACAACAGCCTTCTCCCGGAGATAGCGTCCAAACACGGATGCCCGATAGTCGCATCTGCCCCGGAGAGCTCCAAGACGCAGAAGAAGTTCTCGTCCGACGATGCTCCGAAGCTCGCTAAAGAGGTGGAGATACTCACGGCCGCCCTTCCGGATGAAGGGAAGGTCTACGTCAGAAGATACTCCGGACCGCTTGAGCGCCTCGCCGCCGTCGCCAAGATATCATCGGAAGAGAAGTGCGGATTCTACTTCTTCTGATCTTTCACCTTACCGTATCGGGGCCGTGCGCCCCGATACCTTGCTTTCTCGTCCCGATAGATGTCATGAAATCACATCCAAATCAGAGAAATGATCGTTATTGCTTCGTTTTTATACAGTACTCGGCAATTAAAATACGATTAATGCAACAATTTTCGTAATTAATTTCGATATTCGTAAGAAATCACTTAAAAGCCCGTAGCCTTAATATATACGTACGTTTTCTCCCCGCTTGCAGACGAATCAGAGTATTCCAAGCATTAATGGAGAGATTTGATGCCAGCCGAGAACGCAGACGGAACATACTCACCTTCGGACGAGTATAAGAAGAGGACCTATATCGACAGCCTAGAGAAATACGAGAAGATCTACAAGGAGTCTATAGCCGACCCTCCCAAATTCTGGGAAAAGAAAGCCGATGTCCTCGATTGGTATTCCAAAGATTGGAAGAACGTATACGAGCACGACGACAAGAAGCACACATTCAGCTGGTTCAAAGGCGGCAAGCTCAACGTCTGTTACAACTGTCTCGACAGGCATGTCGAGAAGGACAATATGAAGAACGAGGCCGCTCTCATCTTCGAGGGCGACGAACCCGGCGACGACCGCGTCTACACTTACGGCAAGCTGCTGTATGAAGTGAAGAAGTTCGCCAACGTTCTGAAAAGCAAGGGTGTGAAGAAGGGCGACAGGGTAGCTGTGTTCCTTCCGATGATACCCGAATTGATGATCACACTCCTCGCATGCGCGAGGATCGGAGCGATACACAGCGTGGTATTCTCCGGATTCAGCACCGAGGCCCTCTACAGCCGTGTATCGGACTGCACACCCAAGGTGCTCGTATGCTGCGACGGAAGCTTCCGCGGCGGCAAGAAGACCGATATGAAGGGAAAGGTCAACGAGATGCTCGAGCGCGAGACCACCGTCGAATCCGTTCTCGTCGTCAAGAGGAACTGCAGCGACGTCGTAATGGAGGAAGGAAGGGACTTCTGGTGGCACGAAGAGATGGCAAAGGCTCCTCTGGAATGCCCGTGCGAGGTCATGGACGCCGAGGATCCCCTGTTCCTTCTCTATACGTCCGGATCCACAGGCAAGCCGAAGGGTGTGGTCCACACTCAGGCAGGATATCTGTTGGGAGCACTTCTCACATTCAAGTACACATTCGACTACCACCGCGGAGAGATCCACTTCTGTACCGCTGACCTCGGATGGATCACCGGGCACACATACCTGATGTACGGGCCTCTGGCCTGCGGAGCGACGACGCTCATGTATGAGGGTATACCCAACTATCCGACGAACGACAGGATCTGGGAGATCATAGAGAAGTGGAAGGTCGACATATTCTACACCGCTCCGACGGCGATAAGGATGATGAGGAAGACCGGCGACGAGTGCATACTCAGACACGACCTGTCCTCGATCAAAGTGCTCGGTTCGGTCGGAGAGCCCATCGATCCGCATGCATGGGAATGGTTCTACAGAACGGTCGGCGGGAGCAGATGCCCCATTTCCGACACATACTGGCAGACCGAATCCGGAAGCTATCTCATCACACCCCTTCCGGGAGCGTATCCCGAGAAGCCGGGATGCGCGATGAAGCCGTTCTTCGGCATTGAACCGATGATCCTCAACGAGGACAAGACCCCCACGCCCTCAGGCGAGAACGGGAGACTCGTTATCAAGAAGCCGTGGCCGTCATGCGCCAGGACCATCTGGAACGACCACGAGAAATACGTCGAGCTCTACTGGACCCCTTACCCGGGATACTACTTCACCGGCGACGGAGCGAAAGAGGACAAGGACGGAGACATATGGATCCTCGGACGTGTCGACGATGTCATCAGCGTCGCCGGACACCGCATCGGAGCCGCAGAGGTAGAAGCGGCATTGATATCGCACCCTGCGGTCGCAGAGGCTGCGGTAGTTCCGATACCCGATGAGATCAAGGGAGAGGCCATCTACACGTTCGTGACCCTCAAGGACGGGTTCGTCGAGAGCGAGGAACTGAAGAAAGAGCTCGTAGGACATGTAAGAAAACTCGTAGGGCCTATCGCAACGCCGAAGGTCATACAGATCACCGACGAGCTGCCGAAGACAAGGAGCGGCAAGATCGTCAGACGTTTCCTCAGGAAGATCGCCGGCGGGAGCAACGGGTCGGATTTCGACACGTCGTCGCTCGTGGATCCGGAAGTCATCAAGAGACTCGTCAGCGGAAGACAGTGAAAACCGTGTCCCCCGGAAGGGGGACACATTTACTTACTTTTGACCGCTCTATCGTGGTCGCTTTTAAGAAAAATTATGTTTTACGACAATCAGGGATTCTTCACGAGATCGAAGGATATCTTATAGACGTCATCCTCCAACTTCGCATTGACATCCAGCCCCGTGCGGTAGAACAGATTCAGCATTCCGACGTTGGTCGCCAGGACCTCTGCCGTGAATGTCTTTATATTCCTGCTCTTCCCGACGCTTATCAGAAGGTCCACGAGATACGAGCCCATGCCCTTGCCCTGCCAATCGTCCCTCACGGCGAATGACACCTCGGCGCTGCTGGTCTTCGGATCCCTCTCGTAGCCGCAGATGGCTATCATCTCAGGAACGTCGTGCCTCTTCTCCAGGAACACTCCGAACGTCATCGTTAGGTCGTAATCTATGTTGACCTGACCCATACGCTCTATCCTCGGCTGTATCTCCCTGGTGGTCATGAACCTCTGTTGCAGCGTTCTCTTGGAGAACGAATAGAACAGAACCTTGGCCATGTCCTCATCCGTCGGCTTGACCGGGCGGACGAACATGCTCTCCCCGCCGAACACGGACGTGAATTCGAATTCCTTCGGATACGGAGCTCCGAGGTACGAGCGCTTACTCTGATCCTCCGGAAGGTATCCCATTGCGACGGCGAGATCGAGCAGCTTCGCCCTGTGCTTCGGGTGGGCGACGTTGATCATCTCGAGAGCGCGGTTCGCAAGCGATTTGCCTCTGAGATGGGCGATCCCGTACTCTGTGACAACGTAGTGCACGTCCTCCCTCATGGCCGCTATACCCGCCCCCTTCGGAATGTACGCGACGATCCTCGACGACTGCTCGTCAATGGTGGCGGAGGGAAGGACGATTATCGACCTTCCTCTTCCGAGGATCGCACCCCTGATGAAATCCGGCATGCCGCCGGCGTTCGGAACGTAATCCAGACCCGTCCTGTCGGACATGACCTGTCCTGTGAGATCCACGGTCGATGCGGTGTTTATGGACACCATCCTGTTATTTTGGGCTATGACCAATGGATCGTTGGTATAGTCGAACGGATAGAACTCTATCGACGGATTGTTGTCGACGAAATCCATGACCTTTGACGAACCGATGACGTATGATGTCACGATCTTGTTCGGATGTATGGTCTTCTTGCTGCCGTTAACGGCCCCGCATATGACCAGGTCCACCAGCCCGTCCGTGAACATCTCCGTGTGCACGCCCAGGTTCTTCTTGTCCGTCAGCTTGCTTAGGACGGCATTGGTCACCTGGCCGAGACCGACCTGCAGTGTCGCACCATCTGATATGAGCTTCGAGGCATTCAGAGCGATAGCCTCCATGACCTCGGGCTTCACCGCCTCTTCATCCATATCGTGACTCACCGGGTAGTCCACTTCTATGATGAAATCTATATCCGAAACGTGAATGAACGAATCGCCCAATGTCCTGGGCATCTGCCTGTTGATCTCTGCGATGACGACACCTGCGGCCTCGACCGCGGCCTTGGACACATCCACCGATGTTCCCAAAGAACAGAAACCGTGGACATCCGGCGGAGATACCTGTATTATCGCCACGTCGACGGCTATCCTCTTCGATTTGATCATGTAAGGGAGTTCGGAGTTGTGTATAGGAGTGTAATCGGCATGGCCGTTCATCACATCCCTTTCTACTTCCGAATCCATGTAGAACGAGTTGATCCTGAACTTCTTCTGAACATCATCGTTCGTGAACGGGGACGGCGTGAACGTGAACGGCGTAAGGATCTTGTTGTCGTGGGATGCCTCCTTCTTCAGAAGATTCTCCACCATGTACTTGGGCAGGCTGCAGCCGCCGCTTATGAAGATTGTCTCGCCGGCCTTGACGCAGTCGAGCGCCTTCTTCGGCGTGGACACCTTGTCCTCGTAGTCATCCCTCCAGTACTTCATCCCTATCGACCGCCCCGGCTATTGAATTGCATATTTAAATATAACACCGTGCGGGGACCGCTTTTTGGATTACTGTCTGTACTTGGACAGGGCTTCGGCCATGTTCTTCCCGAGGGCCTTCAGTGCATTGAGAGCGTAAGGATCCTTCTCGTAATCCAGCGGATTCTTCGCCGTGATGATCGGCATAGGATTGGATCCGACCACGATCATCTGGTTGAAGAGCATCCAGTTCACCAACTCGGAATAAACGCATGTCCCCCCGTCGTGGCCCTGCACGACCATCGCCGCCCCCACTTTTCCCTTCAACGGGAAACCACCGAATTCCGAGCAGAAACCAGCGCGTTCAAGGAACATCTTGAGCTGAGCGGTACATGATCCGAAATACGTCGGAGATGCGAGGATTATGCCGTCGGCCTCCTTCAGCTCATCGAGATAGGTGTTCATGCTGTCATCCTCCGCAATGCATCTGCCGTCCCCGCGCATCTCGCAGGAGCTGCAATGGTTGCACGGGTTCATGTGGTCCTCATACACCTGGATATATTCGGTCTCGATCCCTTTCTTGTTGATCTCATCCAACACCACATTCAGTGCGTTGGATGTGTTTCCTATGAGTCTGGGACTTCCGTTGAGAGCGATGACCTTCATGCGTGTCGTATTATAGCGGAAGTATAAAAGAAATATCAATCGGACGGGTATCTCGCGGACCTTACCTTCTCCTCGGCTTCGATGCAGTACTCTTCGCTTATCTCA
>CAZXIY010000069.1:0-5900 GCA_964640935.1 uncultured Methanomassiliicoccales archaeon | reverse complement strand
CATCACGACAGATGTGGGCCTATGGGCTAGCTTGGTATACTTGTGGCTTTGGGAGCCATTGACTCCGGTTCAAATCCGGATAGGCCCACTCCGATTGTTTGTTATATGACACTGCCATTCACACCATGTTATGGATCTGACGTGGGTGTACATCATAATAGCGGGACTCCTAGAGCCCTGTTGGGTCATATGTCTTGAGAAATCAGAGAAATTCAGAAAGATAGGATGGGCCCTCGCTACCTGTGTCATACTGTTCTTCAGCCTGTTCTTCCTGTCCATGGCCATGAGCGTCCTCGGTCCGGGGACGTCGTACGCGGTATGGACGGGCATCGGCGCCGTAGGGACGCTGATCGTCGGAGTTATACTCTACAAGGAGCCGGTCACATGGCTCCGCATGCTCTTCATCGGCCTCATAATAGCCGGGATCGTCGGCATCAATCTCACAGCGGGGGCGGTATGATGGATGAGAATTCCAAAGGCTGGGTATACATCGTCATAGCCGGGATATTTGAGGTTGTATGGGCCGTCGCCATGGATTATTCCAATGGATTCGCCGATCTGTTTTACGACGCGATCGTCCTGGTGGGTCTGGCGATAAGCATGGTGCTTTTGTCGAAAGCTATGGACAGCGGACTTCCCGTGGGGACCGCATATGCGGTATGGGTCGGCATCGGCGCCGTCGGTACAATGATCGTCACCGTAGCCGCGGGTCTTGAGCAGATGACCGTCCTGAAGGGTCTGTTCCTCGCGATGATAGTCGCAGGCATAGTCGGTCTCCAGGTGACATCGAAACCGAAGGATCCCGAATAGACGGGTCAAGAAGTGCCAGATATGCCGTGTGCCCACGGCATCCTATCGGCATACGGCAGTTCTGGGTATGACGGCACCGGCTCGGTGCGGCGATGCGGCATCACACGTATCATCCGTTCTATATGGTTATTTACAAGTAGGACGATACAGAGAGTCGATGGGATGCGAGAAGGTATTTGGGGAATTAGTGGAGCTTCGCGATCAGCTCCGCCATCAAAATGCTGCGGCAAGCGGCAAGGAGCCGAAGATATGCAGCAACGAATCGCTGTATGATATGGCGATGCGTCTTCCTTCGAAGACCAGCGATCTGCTGATGATAAAAGGAATCGGAGAGACGTTCGCTCAGAAATACGGCGAAAAATTCCTCATGATCACAAGGAAATACATCAGGGATACGGCGAAGTGCGTCCATCTGACGGGTAAATCCGCAGAGACCCTGAAGGAGCTTGAGAAGAAGCTCATAAACATCAGCAAAGGCAACTGCCTTCTCTACAATCCCAGGATAGTGGTCAGCAGAACGTACGACCTTACCGACACGGATCTGCAGGGTCCGCTGAAGATAGTGTTCAGTCCGAAGCACGAATATGTGCTATGCAACTCCTCGTTCAGCACCGCGGACGCATCCAGGTACAAGCGTCTCAATCAGATACAGAGGGAGACGATAAGGGAGTACAGGGAAAAGGGATTCATCGACCTGTACATCGCATATCCGTTCGTCATCGGATGCCTTCCGGGAGAGGATTTCCCGATACGCGCTCCGCTTGCACTTTTCCCGGTGAAGTTGGACAAGGATTCGCTTTCGGTGACTGTGAAATACGATGACACCCGCGACGCCCTCTACAACAATACGCTGATCCTGGCGAATATGAAGTTCGGCGGTCTGAGGAAGAAGCTGCCCGACTGCGTCATTGAAGATACCGATCAGAAGAGATTCAACGATTCCATGCTGAAGTTCTATTCCGATAACGGGATGAAGATCTCCGGCAGCGTGAGCGGGGACCTCATGCCGTTCGAGAAGCATACCGTGGACGATTTCAAGAATTATCCATCCGGAGAGCTCCGCATAGAGAACTGTGCGGTCATAGGCAAGTTCCCGCTGTTCTCCAATGCGATACAGAAGGATTTCGACGAGCTCACGGCCAAGAGCGAGATCAACGGTGTCCTGGACGATCTTATATCGTCGCCGATGAACCTGTCCGTGGACGAACGCACGGACCCGCTGACCGCCGAGGACATGACAAAACGCGGACTCGTGGTCTCGGAGCACGACATGACGTACGTGAACGCCGTCAACAGCGCCCAGGAGCAGGTCATCGCCGCGATGGAGAAGATGGACGAGCTCGTTGTGCAGGGGCCTCCTGGGACGGGCAAGTCGCAGGTCATAACGAGTCTTATCACAACGGCCGTCAACGAAGGGAAGACGGTTATAATGGTCTCGGAGAAGAAGACCGCACTCGATGTGGTATATTCGCGTCTGGGTCATCTGTCGAAATACACGATGATGATCGACGATGTGACCAACAAGGACCTATTCTACGATCAGCTTAATTCGATGATGAACCTGGGGCCGCTGCAGCCCGGCGGACCGGTGAGCATAGACGAGCTGTCGGACAGCATCGATTCCCGCATAAACGACCTGACGCGCATAGCCGACGGTATGTACTCGCCCGGGGAGTTCGGCATAGAGCCGTACAAGATGTACTCCCTGGTAAAGAAGGTGGATCTGAACGATCCCCGCGAGTACGAAAGGTATACGCTTCTGAAGAACAACATCTCTCCGTCCCTTATGCAGGTCGGATATCACGACATAAGCGAGACCTACGGCAAATTCAGGGACAACAGGACGGTCGTCAACCTAAGATCGTACTATCAGTGTCTGGATGCCGCGCCTTGGATGGCGTTGATGAAGCCGAGCCTGACGGATTACGATGTGAGGTCGATGAAGCACGACCTTGTGGATCTTGAGAAAGAGGCCAAGGAATGGCGTTCCAAGAATTTCATATCCAAACTGTTCGGAAAAGGCCACGTGACAAGGTTGGCCACGGCGATACTCGACAAATATTTCACGACCTACAACGCGAAGAACATCGACCAAATGATCAACGAGCCTCTTGGGACCGCAGAGGCCCTCGGGATGTACGACGATTTCTCGATGAAGGCCACGGCCTACTCGAAGCTGTCCAAGATGGAACGTCTGTACGGCGAGAACATAATCTCCGTCAATACCAAGATACCCAGCAGTTTCGAGATGAGCAACGACGAGCTGTTCACATTCGTGGTGATGGACCACCTCAGAAGATTCGAGGCGGACAACAAGGAACTGCTTCAGGACATAAAGGATTTCGACACGATAAGGAAAGAGGTGGACGATCTCGTTTCCAAGAAACGCGACGCGTCCGCCGAAAGGGTCGGATACATACTGAGGGATGATCTCCGCTCGATAACCGACTCCAAGATGAACGGGGAGATCGTGAGGGTCATCGACAGCAAACGCAGATGGTCCGTCAAGAAATTCATAAACAGATTCGGTTCAGATCTGTTCCGCGGCATCAAGGTCTGGCTCATGACGCCCGATGCCGTATCAGAGCTATTGCCGATGGAAGCGGGACTGTTCGACCTTCTGGTCTTCGACGAGGCATCGCAGATGTACGTCGAGAAAGGAATACCGTCCATATACCGTGCAAAGAAGGTCGTCGTGGCCGGCGATCACAAGCAGCTGCGCCCGTCGAGCCTCGGTTCCGGACGCATGGTGTTCGGCGACGATGACGACGACGAGTACATACCGGCCGCCCTGGACGAGGACAGCCTGCTGGATCTTGCGAGATCCAGATACGATTCGATATTGCTGAACTTCCACTACAGATCGAAGTACGAGGAATTGATCGCGTTCTCCAACTACGCTTTCTACGGAGGCAGGCTGTATGTCTCGCCGAACGTGGACGTCCCGTCAGTTCCGCCGATAGAGACGCACCTCGTCGGAGGGGCGAAGTGGGAGAACAAGAGCAACATGAAGGAGGCCGTCGAGGTCATCGGCCTCCTGAGATCCATATTCAGGGACAGGAAGGAGGACGAGACGATCGGCATCATAACCTTCAACGTGTCCCAGAGGGACCTGATCTACGATCTGCTCGACGACGAATGCAGGAAGGACGACGATTTCCGCAAGCAGGTGGAAAAGGAGATGTCCCGCGAGGACAAAGGCGAGGATGTGGGTCTGTTCCTGAAGAACATCGAGTCTGTTCAGGGTGACGAACGCGACATAATCATCTTCTCCATCGGATACGCGAAGAACGAGGACGGCCGCATACTGCAGAGGTTCGGCTGGCTTAACAACGTGGGCGGAGAGAACCGTCTGAACGTCGCCGTGAGCCGCGCGAGGAAGAAGATCCACATCGTCACATCGTTCATGCCTTCCGAACTGAAGGTGGACGATACCAAGAACGACGGGCCGAAGCTGCTCAAGAGGTATCTTGAATACGCATTCGCCGTCAGTTCCGGTGACAGGGAAGAGCAGAAGGCGATCCTGGGGTCGTTCTCTCCCGTCAAACGCACCGTCGAGGCGGACAGCGGGAGCGTGTTCGACGATCAGATATACAACGCTCTTAAGCTCAGAGGATGCGACGTGGAGAAGAACGTCGGGATCGGCGGCTACAGCATCGATGTCGCCGTCAGGAAGGGCGACAGATACGTTCTCGGAATAGAATGCGACAGCGCGCTGTACAGCGGAGCCGAGTCCACCAGGGAGCGCGACTACCACAGGCAGAAGTACCTCGAATCCAGGGGATGGAAGATCCGCCGCGTTTGGAGCAACAGCTGGTGGAACGACCCCGAGAGCGAGATAGAGGCCATAATGAACGAAGTGCGGACAAGTTAACGATATAGGGACGTACCGCATTCGCCGGGGCATGACATTATCGATAGGCGACACTGTCCCGGACTTCACCGTCAGGTCGACCGAGAGGGACGCTTTCAGACTCTACGACGAGTTGGAGAAAGGTCCGATACTCCTGAACTTCTATGTCGGCGATTTCGGCATAAACTGCACCGCGTACATGACGAAGTTCACCGAATCCTACGACAGGATAAGGTCGCTGGGCGTCACCATGGTGCCGATAAATCCCGACAGCCTGGACAGCCACAAGATGTTCAAGGACCGTCTGGGAGCTCCGTTCGAATTCCTCTTCGACGACGGGCAGAAGGTCAGCTCCGAGTACGGAGCGATCGTCGGTCCGGGGCACATGGTGTCCGGATTCACGAACCGCGAGTTCTTCCTTATCGGGAAGGACAGGAAGATAAAGTACATCTGGAGGGCCCCGGTGCCGAAGGTCCTGCCCGATCTGGACGAGATCGTCGAAGGCGTGAAGAAAGGGCTCGCCTAAGGATCGACCAATCTCGTTCCGGTGACCGTCATCGTACCATAGGACCTGTCGCGGTCGATGACGGAATCGGTTATCTCAAGACGTTCGGTCTGCATGGGCGAGAACAGGGTCAGCGATTCGTACTCGCCGCCCTCGCCCATGATGCTTATCCCGTACCTTTCGCGTGCTGCGATGAGATCCTTCTTGCAGTCCGCATCGAGATGTCTTCCGAGCCATTCGGAATCGAGTCCTTCGGCGTAGACGCCGACGATGACGGCATCGATGCCGGCCGCGACCATCTCGTCGTAGATCATGTCCTGGTCCTTTCTCCACAGCGGAGCGATCATCACAAGACCCAGATCCTGGAGTATCCCGTTTATGCGGTCCCATTGGTAGTCGGACCATATCGCTCCCACGACGATGCCGTCGATGTCAAGGCCGGACAGAGCATCCCTCAGAGCATCCATATCGTCGGCCTCGTCGCCGTCCGTGCGTGCAAGGATCAGCGGTATGTCCATCGCTTCGGCAAGCTGCGGCACGACGCTTGCATTAGGCACGTGGAAGAGCCATGAGCCATCGTCGGCGATGATGTTCACCAGGAAGCG
This sequence comes from uncultured Methanomassiliicoccales archaeon, assembly GCA_964640935.1. Lineage (GTDB taxonomy): Archaea > Thermoplasmatota > Thermoplasmata > Methanomassiliicoccales > Methanomethylophilaceae > CAZXIY01. The sequence continues at coordinate 127 of CAZXIY010000069.1, read as the reverse complement.
TATCTCGTGCCCCATCTGTTCCGCCAAATAGGCTGCGAACGTGGAATCCTTGCCTCCGGAGTACAATGCGGCCAATCTCATGGTGACTGCATTGCGTAACGGATTTAACTTGATTGCTCGGTACGTA
>CAZXIY010000068.1:0-6069 GCA_964640935.1 uncultured Methanomassiliicoccales archaeon | reverse complement strand
CGAAAGGCGAATGGTTCGGTTTCGACTTCCCGCATATGCTCGCTGTGGTCGCGGGCATCATAGGCCTCGTGATCATCATCTTCGCCATGTGGTACCGCGTGACGCTCAAGAACAGGAAGAAGATAATCTACGACGACGAGAACGACGAAGAACAGAGATGAATCATCTTTTCAGCGATCTTCTGACATTCTCATAGAGGCTGTTCCCGTCGGCGTCCATCGCAACGACGAACGGCCCTAACTTCATCGCTCTGAATCTCCATAATGCCTCGGCCATGCCGAGATCGGACCATTCCTCGCCTTCGACCTGAAAAAGACCGTCGGCCAGAGTCACGGCCGCCCCTCCGGTGGCGGCGAGGTACACGCATCCGGTCTTCCTCATCATCTCGCCGACCTCCGGCGACATGCCGCCCTTTCCGATTATTGCGCGGATGCCGAATTCGGATATCATCCTGGACTCGAGCTTGTTCATCCTAGCGCTGGTCGTCGGTCCTGCCGCGACAACGGTCCATGTGCCGTCATCAGATCTCGACATGATCGGCCCGCAATGGTAGAGCACGGACCCCCTTATGCAGTCCGGCACCTCCTTTCCTTCGTCGACATATTCCAATGCACGGATATGCATCTCGTCCCTGCCGGTGATGACCTGGCCGTTCAGATAGACTATGTCCCCGAGCTTCAGAGAACGGACATCCTTCTCGCTCAGCGGCGTATCTAGGGTCTCCATCATTCTCCCTCCTGGGTGTACTCTATCTTTCCGTCGGACATTATCCTCGCCGTGGCCCTTCTGGTGGCCCAGCACCCTATGTTAACGGCCACCGGCAGACTCGCCGTGTGGCAGCAGGCCTTCTTTATCCTGACGCCGAGGACCGTCGCGTTCCCGCCCAGACCCATAGGGCCGAGGCCGCTGGAATTGAGCTTTACGAAAATATCCTCTTCGAGTTCCCTGAGGTCAGCATCCGGATTCTCCTTGTCCAACGGCATTAGCAGCGCCTCCTTGGACATCTCGGCGCATCTGTCTGCCGTTCCGCCTATGCCGACGCCCACGATGGTCGGCGGGCACGGACGTCCACCGGCGTCCAGTACAGAATCGATGACGAATCTCTTCACTCCCTCGATGCCGTCCGCGGGATTGAGCATGGCCAGTTTGGACATGTTCTCCGACCCTGCCCCCTTCGGGAGAACGGTTATCTCGGTGAAATCGTCGTCCGTCGGCCTGTAATGTATGATCGGCATGCCCTCTCCGAGATTATCCCCCGCATTCTTCCTCGTAAGAGGATCCACCGTGTTCGGTCTGAGGGGTATCGTCTGCGTCGCCCTCTTAACACCTTCCGCGATCTTCTGAGCTATCGAAGAATCGAATCTCCCAGATACGTAGAAGACCGGTATCCCGGTATCCTGGCACATCGGGCGTCCGAGGAATTCGGATTTCTTCACGTTGTCCATGATACTCCCGAGCTGGGAATATGCGATCTCGCTGGTCTCCCATCCGGCCGCGGCCTCCAGGGCCCAGCCGACGTCATGCGGCAGTCTCGTATTCGCAAGACGGAGGAGCTTCACGACCACTTCGTCCACAGTCTCGGGCAGGGTTATCATGACGGCCGTATCGTACAGGATGGTCAAAAACTACGCGGTCACGGGACGTAGAGCAGCTGATCGTCGAAATCCACTACCGGGACCGTTTCTCCGGTCTTCGCATCCTCGGGCACCTTAATATCGACGGTGGCATAGGTCGACGGGTGCATGACCTGCATCTCGCCCCCGGATCTGGAAACGACGATGGCCTGCCGTATCTCTCCCTTCTTCATCACGACCTTGACATCCTGGAGCTCGACCTTCTTTATCGTCGTCTCGCGGAATGTCATGAGATCCGTCATGCGTCCGCCGACCTTACTGAGGGCGGTCAGCTCGTAATAGTGGTCCTTGAATTGTATGATATCGCCGGTGTGGTACAGCGGAAGCCTGATGAGGAATGTCACGCGGTACACCTCCGATCCGCCGTTCATTCCGACAAGGGATGCGGACTCTTTGGATTCCGCCCCGTATATGTCGATGAGATCCCTGGTCAGCGTTTTGCCCAGGGATATGGACGACAGGTAGAGGTCCACTCCGCCGTTGACCGTCTCGACCTTGGTGATGAAGAGCTGACGGTTGGTCTTGGCCATGGATTCCACCGTGGCGGTTATCCAGCGGACTACTTCGTCCCTCAGATCGTCCGAGAGCGTCTTCTCGTTGTTGCGTATCTGCATTATCGCTTCGTAATAGCTGCCGAGCTGCCTGGAGCATCTTTTGCACACGGTGTTCTTCAGACGGACTATTATCTGATCCTCGTCCTTCGCCTTGAAGCCCATGATATCGAGATCTGCCTGGATGTGGACGACGAACGTCTTTTCCTCCTGCCTCTCGATCATCGTTCCCACGGAGATCACTTTGGCCTCCGGTATCGTCTGCAGAGTTCTCAGGGCGACGTTGGTTATGGCCTCGTCCTCCGTGCATTTGACCCATCTGTCCTTGATCTCGTACTCTTCGCAGTTGAAGCATTTCATCAGGTCGATGTGGTGCGGCGTCGTGATGAGCTTCTTCCCCTCGAGGAAGCAGTTTATGCACAGACCGTCGATCGTCTCCTGGCCCTCTACTCCGCATTTGACGCAGAACATTATCCTTTCACTACCTGGGCGTGCTTGACGTCCCCTATATCCATGACGCGATCCTTCGACACATGACCTTCCGTTATCGCTATGCCAACGGTCCTCTCGCCTACGAGATTCATTATCGTCACTGATTTCATTCTTTCTATGAAAGCCTCTTCGCTTACGAGCTCTCCGTTGTAGAAAGATTCCGTGACCGTTATCTTCGCTCCGTTCCCGGAGAACGTCTGACCGATGATCTCCTCGTCGCATGCGGCGAGTATCCTTTCGTTATGACCTGTGTGTATCCTTACATATATCCCGCTCATGCCATCTTCACCTTCCCGTCCGGAGAATGGAATATCTCCGTGGCGCTCGTGAGCCTGTCCACTTCCGATTCTATGACGGGTGCGGATATGCCCTTCTCCGCGAGTTTCGACTTCAGCTCCTCCATCGTTATGCCGCCGTAGGGGGTGGCCTCGCTTATTGCCTCCCTTATGGCTCCGATGGCCGCTTTGATGTTCATCCTCTCTTTGTTCGTGGTGCTGTTGCTCACCATGTCGATGTCGTACGTCCCGCTGGACGTCTTGGCTATCCTGTTCAGATAGTAATCCACGAGATCTATCGCCCTCGCAGCGTCTATCTCCTCGACGACGTTGCTAAGCCTGGATTTCGCGGATGCCTCAGAAAGACGCACATACGCCTCCAGCTGCCTGGCGGTGATGGGGACGGATGCGTTCTCCGCATCTCCCATGCGCCTTATGTTGAGATAATCGTTCTCGATCATCGTCTGGGCAACATCGCTCATTATCGGGAAGCAGTGCTGCTTTGCGTAAGCAACGTACTTCCTGATCGTCTCTTCGTCGTAGACCGGAGATATCGCGCTCGTCTGATCTAGGATCATCTCTTTGTTTATCCCGTCGATCTCATCTTCTTTCATCGCCCTCGCCTGTCCGCGGCGATGTGCCTTCAGGATGTGCTCGGTGATGTCCCTGTCCCTGTCCTCGTTCGGCTTGTCCTGCATCACGAAGATGAGGTCGAAACGGGACATGAGCGCCGGCGGCAGATCGATCTGTCCGACGATCTTCTCGTTCATGTCGAACCTTCCGTATTTGGGGTTAGCCGCCGCGAGAAGAGAGCATCTGCACTGCAGCGTCGCCGTGATCCCGGCCTTCGCGACCGATATCCTCTGCGACTCCATTGCTTCGTGCAATGAAGACCTGTCCTGATTGGACATCTTGTCAAGTTCATCAATACATGCCAATCCTTTATCGGCGAGAACGAGTGCTCCCGCCTCCAGCGTCCATCTTCCGTCCCCGAAATCGTCCTTGACCGCCGCGGCGGTGTTGTGTATCACGAATCCGGAGCCGATGAACGCATGGGACGGTTCGACTGTCAGATCGTATACGAAATCCGGAAGCCCGCCCGTCAGCAGTTCGATATCGATGATCGGGAACAGACGCATGTTCTGCCTCACAGTTGATACCATGTCGCCGACCCTCAGATCCTTGGCCTCAATCCAATCGAATCTCGCGCCCTGCATGGCCTGTATCTTGGTCTCCGGAGTGAGGATCAGCGAAATATCGGCGGCGGTGATCTTGAAAAGTTTCTCGGGCGTCGCAATCTTCCATACGTATGTGACGGGGAGGAATCTTGTCGATCCCAATTCAGATATGGACTGGATCACCGCGTCGCTGGTCGCCTGGCGCCATATCCCGGGTTTGTATTCTTCCGGGGCGGTCATCCTCGCGTTGACGAAATCCTCGATCTTTTCCGTCGAGCCGTCCTTCATAACCAGCGTCGTCTCTCCGCCGACGCACAGACCCGCCGCGGATGCGGATTTCCCGGAAGCGTAGACGCCTCTCGGAGCGAGACGGCTCATGTATCCCAAGAGCTGCGACTTGGCCACACCCGGGTCTCCGACCATCAGTATGTGTATGTCGCCTCTTATGGAAGTCCTGTCGTCCATCTCTTTATGCGAACCGCCGAATAGCTGCATAGCGACGGCCTCCTTCTCCTTGTCCAATCCGAAGATCGTCGGCGAGATGGATTTCACGATGTTCCGCATGAGGTCCGGGTCCTTGGACATCTCCAGGATCCTCTTCTCGTCCTCTTCCGTTATCTCTATCTCGTCGTACTCGTGCTGGTCGAATTCCACCGACTGCACATCCATATAAACGTCAAAGACCGTTGTCTTGTCGCGGTCGCCTTTCTCGACAGGCCTTATTATCCCGTTGAGCGTCACCCTGTTACCTGGTGTGACTATGCCGGCGAGATCGTCCTCGACGTATCCGGTCAGCCTCTCCGGCTGCGCCCCGCCCCTCAGACCTTCCGGGTTCTCCTGGATCTCGATCTTCTGCATGCTCTCGTATTCGGAGTGGACTTCGTCCAGAATGAATCTGAGAGCCGTCTTGTTGCACCCTTCATTCGTGCACATTATCGGCTCGGTCGTGTACATGCCCCTCTGCCTTATCCACAGCTGGGCATCGCACTTCGCACATCTGAAAAGGGCATTGGTCATCTTCAGCTTCGGAAGAGTCGCCTTCCTGACCAGGCCTTCTATGGCGACCATCTTTCCCAGATGCTTCGCCCTGAGCTGACGGACGCCGACGTGGACATCCTTCGGAAGATTCGTTATCCTGAGATTCACTGCGTCGGCGGGATCCCACGATGCGGGAAGCATGCCCCTTAGTGCCTTCTCTCCGAGATTCAGACACCTGTCGGGTTTGCCCAGCATGAACATCGCCAGGTCTGTATTGCATGCGTCGATATCCGAGTACGGCACGTACAGACTCTTCTCGTCCGGGTAGTTGTCCTGTATCTCGGCTATCCTGAGACGGTAGCTGTCGCCGCCGAATATCTCCTCCCAGACCGCCGTTATCTCGTTATCCTGAAATGCTGTTGCCATCGGATCACATCACTTTCGAAAGATCCTTGCTCTTACACTCGTCGTCCACCCACCAGACCCATCCGCCCTTCTCCTGCGAGACCTCGCCTTTCACGAAGCCGGCCTGTTTGAGTTTGGTCATCGTCTTGGCGAAATCGTCCGGGCAGTGATAATCGAACAGTTCCGCAAGGCGGAATTCAACCTCTTTTGTAGTGAGCTTTTCGTCACCGAAGACGAACCAAACATAACGAACGACATCTCCGAGCATGCAGGACTCCCATACGGCACCCGCGTAATAAAATGTATCACGTTAACGACTGTATATTCGCCCCCATACGGCATTCGGTACAGTTCGCAGCCGGCATCGCATATTGTTCCAACGCGAAATGCGCCTGCATCCATGCGACTGTATTATCTATGAAAGATGCAGATTGTAAAACATGGCTAACAAAGATTTCAGTCGGCCGATATTGATAACGATACTGGCCGCCATAACAATACTGATCTTCGTCCTGGTCCTGATATTCGGAGGGGTATCTCTGGCGATGACGGACGC
>CAZXIY010000067.1:0-6283 GCA_964640935.1 uncultured Methanomassiliicoccales archaeon | reverse complement strand
AATCATATTATAGTTGCTTAAAGAATAATTAGTTATTAAAAAATATGAAATAACCTTCGGAGACATCCCAATCCCTGTCCTCTTCCTTCCTCTGATCGCTGTCTATCTTGACGCCCAGCGATACCGCGATCTCCTTGATGTAACGCTTAGCCTCGGGCGAACCCTGGAAGTCCTCGATCTTGGCCCCGGCAATGGTAAGTTTCCCCTTGAACGAGCCTATTATCTTGGTACCCTTGAAGACGACGTTGTCCGTGCTCCCGACCTCTCTCTTGATCATGTCGCGGAAGTAGACGTGCAGATTGTCCTGCGAGTTCAGCAGGAGCATCTCGTCCCTCAGGGGGCGGATGGGAGCATCGATATCGTCCTTGAGCATCCATACGACCGTCGGATCGTCCTTTATGAAGAACCCTTTCACTATCGTTCCGTCATCCTCGAGTTCCGCAAGCATCTGCCTTACGACTCCCATCCTGACGTACATGAACGCCGAGAGCGTTTCGGCGGTGAACAGGCCGAAGTCGTGGAAGTGCATCCTTACGACCTCAAGCATCGCATCGTGCTTGCTCATGCCCGACGGCGGAACGACCCTGTATGCCGACGAATGATCCTGGCACACCACCGAATCATGGGACAGGGAGTTCAATGCCTCGATGGTCGCCCCTTCCGATAACGGCGAGTTCGATACTATCTCCTTGCGCGACACCGGCTGGCGGTCGGTTATTAGAGCCAGTATGGTCCTTTTATCCTCATCTATCGTCCCGTCCTTGACGGTGCGGTAGATCGACGCGTTCTGCATCGTCGTGTAGCCCATATACGGCGGAACGAGCGATGTCCTCACCAGACCCGTGCATTCCATCTGTTTCTTGATCGAGGTGCGGTCGGCGACCCTCGTTAGTATCTCCGCATCCGTCCTTATGTAGCCGCGGGCGTTCACGGCTGACGAGACGGTCTGGTACTTATCGCCCTGGACCGCATGCTGCTTCCTCATCACGTAACTTATGATCTGCGGATCGGTGAATGTCTTGGCGACGAATCTTCCCTTTGCATAGAAACCGTTGACGAAGACGTATCCTCTGTCCTCCAAGGCCTTCTTCATCCCTTCGTCGATGTCCGCGACATCCTTCGTCAGTATCTCCCTTATCCTGACTATGTCGACGCCCTTCATCTTGAAGAATCCCATGAACTTGTCGACCGCGACAAGAACGTCCGGGAGCATATCTGGGTCATCCATATCCATGGATCTGATCTCTATGCATCCGGACATCTCCCATACTTCGAGGGCCCCGACGACGCGGCTGTCCATGACCAATGGGTAGATCCATTTGTCGCCGTAACGCGACGAAATCTCCGCCCATTTGGATGCGAGATCGGGATCGTACATCGAATAGACGCGTATGCCCGTGTCCTCTTTCATCGGCTTGCCTATCTCGTCTATCTCTTCGGAGCGGACCAGCATCTGGGCCTGTCCCTCTCCCACGAGTATCGTCTCCGCCCCCTGCGATCTGGCTATTGCGGTGGCCTCGTCCGGCATTATGCCGAGTATGTATCTGAACGCCATCGGCGGTATCGGGCCGTATGCGCGAAGTATCTGCTTCACGAATCCGGGGATCGGATCGTCGCTCGATATGTTCGGACGATATACTTCGTAATCGTTCTCCGTTCCCCAGTCCTCTTTGTCGTTGAAGGCACGGACGACCATCAACGCCCTGTCGAGACGCATGAGCGATTCCTTGACATCGTTCTTGTCCATCCCCGTCTCTCCGACGAGTTGTCTCATGGTGGCGGACCCCAATCCGGAAATGACGCCGAGGAGCTTCTCATCCTCCGGAAGTATCGGCTCGTGCCTCAGGCTGGCGAACTTGTCGCCCGTCTCCGACAGGACGAATCTGACCCTCCCCTTGACGAACCTTCCGAGAAGGATCTCGCCGGATCTGCGCATGGAATACCATTCGTTGAGATCGAAACCGTCCACCCTGTTGAACACGTCGATCTCGCTTCCTGCGGAGTCGTAGTAATCGAAGAATTCGCGTATGGTCTTGAATCTGGGACATTTGTAGAATCTGTATCTCTCCACAGTATCGAAATCGAAGACGTTGCTCTTTCCGGCCTTCAGCCTCATGTGGTCTATCTTGCGCATGTACTGATCGTTCTCGGAGATGAGATAGCGTCCGCAGACGACCTCCTCCTCCGCGACCAGGGCCTTGAGCGAGGTCCCGACCTTGCTGTCCGGCATGGATAGGGCATACGATATCTCCTGCACGGTCGCAGGAGCGAAACAGTCCAGGAATCTCTCTACAACACGGTCCGATGCCTCTTCCGCGTTGGGAAGCTCGCATTCGAACTTCGAGAACGACCATTTGTTGTTCCCTGTTATGTCGGTCCTTGTGGCAAGGTACATCGATTCGAGTTTCCTCATGCACCTGTACGTCACGTCCTCGTCCATCTCCAGCTTCGACGATATGTCGCTCAGAGCGATCTGCCCGCCGTCGAGGCATGAAAGGACCCTTTTGTCGTCGGCGGTGAGTTCCCTCTCCTTACGTGTGGCGGCGGCATAGAACGGTACCTCGTCCTTCACCATTATGTGCATCTCGTCCAGGAACACTGTCCCTATGGCCCCTTCCTTCAGGAGCTCGCGCACCCACCCGTCCACGGTCTTCTTGTCCGCATCGGAATAAGCGTAGATGTTCCTCCCGCGTTCCCTTATCGCCTGCAGCGGGCCCGTGCGCATCAGCAGCGGTACGATGTCGCCCTTGTCGACGATGCGTCCGATCTTCTCTCTGAAGTACGGGACGACCTGGTCCTCGTCAAATTCGAATTCCCTTATGTTGTCGCCCATGGCGCGGTAGAGGACCTTGCGGTGCAGCTCTCTGAGAAGAGCCGAGCGGTCCTCCATGAGAACGATATCCGAGAATCCGGACAGGATGATGCTGTGAGCGAAAGGCGACGGCGTGCCGGTGAAGGGCATTGTGTCCAGGACCATCTTCCCCGTCTCGATCATATCGAGGACGTTCCTGGCGTTCTTGATGTCCATGTCGTCCTCCAGGACCTCTCTGTACGTTTCCTCGATGACCGGCATGTTCTCCATGTCGCCCAACGCGTCGAGGAGATAGGATGAACGGGTCTGCTGGCGGTTCACCGATACGGAACGGCCCATGTAGTTCCTCAGGATCATGAAGCTCCTGGCCGCCGTGTGCCTGAAACGCAGTTTGAATATCTCCGAATCCTTGATCGCTTTCCTCAATATCGTGTCCAAGTCCCTTGACGTAAGAAGACCGGGGACCTTGGACAGGTCAATCTTCCTCGACGTGCCGATCATGAAGTTGTCGTCCGACATCGTCACGGATACGTTCGTCCCGATTATGTTCGATATCCTGTAAGCGTATCCTCTGGAAAGGGCGTCATTAACCCTTCTGCCGAACGGGAAATGGAAGATTATCCTCTGGTTGCCGGACGGATCTATGTATTCTTCGATGACGAGATGCTTTTCGTCCGGTATCTCGCCCGCAACTGCCTTCTGCTCTCTGAAATATGATATGATGGATCTTGCAGACCCTTCGTTGATGTCGAAATCCCTGCAGAGCGTGCCTCTCAGTTCATCATCGTCATCGTCAAGATGCTTCGTCATCTCGCCTCTGAACCTGGCCACGTCCATGGATAGGTCGAAGCTCCTCGGCAGCATCTCCCCCGCCCAGGACGGCACGGTGGGCTTCCTTCCGTTGGCCTCCTTGACGTATGCTGTCATTCCCTTGGAGCGGACGAATTCGAACGAACGCCCTCCCAGAACGAAGACATCCCTGGCGGATAGTCTCTCGACGAACTTCTCGGAGAGCTCTCCCACCATCGAACCGTGATTGGTTATGACGCGGTAGTTGGCCTCCTCCGGGATCGTGCCGAGATTCATGAAATAGATCATCCTGGCCCCTTTCTTCCTGCCGAACTGGTTCTCCTCTTCGTCGTACCAAAGCTTGGAGTAGACGCCTTCGTACTCGTCCTTACTTCCCAAGTACCTCAGAACGTTGATGAATTTCTCTTTCGGCAGATCGCGGTAACAATAAGATCCGCGGACCAGCTCGTATGCGTCGTCCACATCCCAGCGGGCACCGAGGCTCATTCCAACAAGCGTCTGGGCCAGAACATCCAGACAGTTCTCGGGTATCCCCACGCGGTCGATGTCGCTGCGGTGGGCAGCGCGGCACATGACGGCGCATTCAACGAGATCGTCCGGATCGAAGACCAGAAGACGGCCTTTGGCCACCTTTCCCATGCTGTGACCGCTCCTCCCTATCCTCTGAAGACCTTTGGCGACCGATTTCGGCGATCCTATCTGGCAGACCAGATCGACAGACCCTATGTCTATACCGAGTTCCAGGGAAGTTGATGACACGACGCACTTGATCTCTCCTCTCTTCAGCCTCTCCTCGACATCAAGCCTCGTCTCCTTCCCCAGAGAGCTGTGGTGGACCTCGACGTTCTCCAGGCCGCGTTCCTTCAGCTTGTATACGACGCTCTCCGCTCCGGACCTCGTATTGGTGAACACCAATGTCGTGTCGTGCTGGTCGATGAGCTCTTTGAGCGTGTCGTACATCATCGAATTGACGATATCCGACGAGAGCGTCGTCATATCGTCCGTCGGGCATATGACCTTCAGGTCGAGGACCTTCTTGGAATCCGATTCGATAAGGGTGACATCCCTCATCTCCCCGTCCTTCATTCCGACTAGATACCCTGCGATCGCCTCGATCGGCGCCAGCGTTGCCGACAGTCCGATACGCATGAAATCGGTGACGCAGAATCTCTGCAGACGCTCCAATGTGAGCGAAAGGAACGCACCCCTCTTGGAATCGCAGATGTCGTGGATCTCGTCCAGGATCACCCACTCGACGTTCATGAAGCTCTCCCTGAACTTCGGGGCCTCCAATATCAGCGCGAGAGATTCTGGCGTAGTTATCAAAATGTGCGGCGGATGCTTAACCATCTTCTGCCTTTCGTACTGCGACGTGTCGCCGGACCTGACGGCCACTCTGATGTCCGGGACCACCATGCCGTGCTCTTTGGCCACCTCGCGCATCTCCGCCAGCGGCGTGTTGAGATTCCTGTTGACATCGTTCGCCAGAGCTTTCAGGGGCGAGATATAGATGCAGTAGATCCTTTCCTCGAGCTTACCTTCGGACGCATAGCGCGTCAATTCGTTGATTATGCTCATGAATGCCGTCAGGGTCTTTCCGGAACCCGTCGGCGACGAGACGAGGACGTTCTTCCTTTCATGGATCACCGGAACGGCACGGGCCTGAGGTTCGGTGAGATTCTCGAACTTCTCGTTGAACCATGTGGAGATGAGCGGCTCCATGAGCCCCATGACCTCATCCTTCGTGTACGTCCTGTCTGCTGTCCTCATAGGAATCCCCCGACAATCCTCGTTCCCTAAACGTCACTGTTTAATTTACTTTCCCATCGGGCTGTCGCCTCGTCGGTAATGATATAAACGCACGAGTGAATGGGCTCGGACGATGAGAAAGGCCCTGCTATGCTTCGCGGTCATCGCTTTGATGATGACGGTCGCTGTTCCGATGCTCGATATAACCGACTCGAACGGCGATACGGGCACCGTTTCGTTCGACGGATATATCAAGATCAACGGGAAATTGGTCACGAACGAGAACGTCGTAGTGACCATAATTGCCCATTACTACGAAGAAGGCAAAGAAATGTATGGTCATAAGACGAACGTCGGAGGCATCGAGAGCGGGTATTTCATCGTCGACGGAGTGAAGAGCGGTCTGTCCGCATCCTCGTACTACATACGCGTGAGCGTCAACGGATACGCCGTCAGCGGCGTATCGCAGTACATCAAAGGAACGCCGGACATCATATACGGACTGGAGAAGGCATACAATTTCCAAAGTCTTCCGTCCCTCGTCGATAACACGTACACCGTGAGCAGCAGCGACGCACAGTGCATCAATCTCAGTTCATCGAACGGCACCGTGACCGGGAAGATACAGTCCAACGACAGCACGCCGGTGGACATAAACGGAGCAAAGATCAGCGTGATCAACGACTCCGGTACGATAGTGAAGAGCGCGTATTCGTCATCCCACGGCAACTACACCCTCGCAGACGTTCCCGTCGGGACATACGAGATAACCGTCGAGATGAGCGGTTACGACACTCTCACCGATGTCATAACCATCACTGTCGATCCCATAGTGGTGAACTACAGCCTCAACCAATCGAAAGGCGAATGGTTCGGTTTCGACTTCCCGCATATGCTCGCTGTGGTCGCGGG
>CAZXIY010000066.1:0-6337 GCA_964640935.1 uncultured Methanomassiliicoccales archaeon | reverse complement strand
GATCCACGGCCAGGAGCTCCATCTCCCCGTTGCATTCGCGTCTGTGCCTGGATATTGTCTTGCGATGATAGTCGTCCATCGTCATCATGTCCTTGATGAACGACGGGAATCTGTCGGAAAGGACCTTCCTGGTGTCCCTTTCCATTCCTTGGAAGATCTTGTCCATCTGCGACTGCGGCTCGTCGAATATCCTTCCGCCGACGAAACCGATGACCTTCCCGCCGGATTCGGCGACCTTCAGGAAGTTGCATCTTCTGAGACGGAACGACATGAAATAATCGGGTATCGCTCCGCGCAGAGCGGCATCGTCCGACAGCTCGCTCAGTCTCCACGCCGAATCGCAGATCGATACGACCGGACCGATATCCGATTCGGACATATCCCTGATGATGACATCATCCATGTTCCGATGAAAGTTGTGCATGTAGAATAGAGTTCCGACCGCCAGACGGCGACGGAGGTCCGGACGGCGGCCCTTGCACCGCCGTCCGTAATTGGTTTGGCCGGCACATGATGTGCCGGCAAAGAGGAATAACACCTCCGAATCCGAATTAAGATACGGTCTCAAAGACCGTAGTTCTTCATGTTGAAGCCGGGAACGACGTCCTTGTACTCCTTAACGCAGTAGTCGACGAACTTGTCTTCCTCGTCCGGGAGCTTCTCGAGTTTCTTGATGATGTCATCGAGAACATCGAGCTGCTTAGCGGTGAGGAGGAGTTCCTTGCTGTCGTATCCTCTGCGGATGATCTTCGCACCGGTGATGGCTCCGGCCTTCGCCCTGAGGTACAGGTTGTTCCCGTTCTCGGCGATTGCCTGTCCGATCTCGTATGCGTGGTCGTATGCGAGGACGTACGCCTCCGGACCTCTTGTCCTGTCGGTGTACATGTACAGATCTCTGAGGGTCTTCTCCTGGCCGAACTGTATCGACGTGTTCATCAGAGCGGCCTCGTATCCGAGGGATCCGAGCCAGCACTGTACTGATGTTCCTCCGAACTCCGGGTGGTATTCGACGGACTCGTTGGACCAGAGGTCGCACACCTGGGCCATCAGGTTACCCTGAAGATCGCAGTGGGCGCACTGGCAGTTCTTTCCTTCCTGAGCGGTCGGCTTTCCTGCGATGGCCTTGACGATCGGTCCTTCGTATCCGCAGTCCTTGTCCGGACCTACGGCTCCGGATTCCCATGCGGCGAGCGTCCTGGACGCCGCTATGCATCTCGTGACTGCCGAGAACGTCCTCTGGACATCGTTGTCCAGGTATCCGCCGGCCATGAACATCGCAACGTTCGCTCCGGAGCAGTTCGTGTCTCCTCCGGGGATCGTCTTGTGCTTCTTGCATATGTCCGCGAACTCGGACCATATGTACGTCATGTCTATGGCGCCGAGGTATCCGACACCGAACAGGAACGCGACTATGTCGCCGCTCGTGACTGCGTAATCTGCGAATTCTTTTCCGCCGACGGATTCGACGGAGAATACGTCTGCTCCGTTCTCGCACGCAACTTCCGCGCACTCGAAGAGCTTCTCGGGGTATGCGTGCAGCTTGTCCATTCCGGGGCGGAGACCTTTGTCGGCCTCACGCTGGTCGGGGATGGTCTGCCTCACGGCGAGGTTGATGCCGTATTCCTTGTGGTATTTCTCCGTGATCGCTCTCTGTCCGGCGACGACGGATGCTCCCATTCCCTTCACGGTTCCCATCTGCGACACCCACTCTGTCTCGAGCTGGACGTCGGGGAATCCCGCTGTCAGGGCCCTGGTGATCACATCTTTCGAGATGTAATCCACGTACTCTTTGGTTATCCTCTCGATGGACTTCTCCGTTCCCGGCCTGGGAGCGTAGTTGACCTCGGGGATGACCCTTCCGGCTCCGACCTTTATTCCGAGGCCGTACGATACCGGGTGCTTGGCTGTTCCGAAGACCATGTCGTCGGCCTTGTCGTATGCCATTTTAGTGTATCTCTTGACTGCCATTTCACTCGCCTCCTGTCACAATGTCGTCCCATTCTGCTCTGATCTTCCTCCAGTCGTATCCGCCGCGTATCTTGTCCGCGATGAGCGGGGTCTGCGGGGCCTTCTGCGAGTAGATTCCGAGATCGAACGATTCTGCGAAGTCCCTGTTGACTGCACCGCCGGCGGCCATGAACGGGATCTTCACTCCCTTCTCTTTGAGCATCTTCGCTGCTGCGGGGAATGCTGTCATCGTCGTCGTCATGAGAGCGGTTCCTGTCACGAGCATGGGCTTGACCTCGATGACCCTCTCCACTACATCCACGACGGGCACGTCCTTTCCGAGGTCGTCGACGGTGTATCCCGCGGACCTCATCATGACTGCTGCGATGTTCTTTCCGATGTCATGCGGATCTCCCTCTGCGGCGTGCATGACGACAAGTCCTTTCGTCTCTCTTCCGCCGGGCATCTGCTTCTCTGCGAGGGCGATGCCTATCTCCATCGTCTTGGCAGCCATCATGATCTCGGGCAGATAGTAGATATGGTCTGCGTAAAGTTTCGAGACGATCTCCATACCTGCGACGAGTCCCTTGTTGATCACGTCGAGAGGTGCTTTGGTCTTCAATGCCTCGACCACTGCGGGACCTACGGTCCTGAACCTCATGTACATGACCTCTTCTGCAACTTTTCTGAATACCGGATCCGTCGGAAGCATCTTGTTCCCTACGGACTCGGGCGTCTCTGCGGCCTGCTGGTCTACGTCGTAGCGCCTCAGCACTTTGCTGAAGTCGACTCCCTTGCTACTGATCATATTTCATTTCCCTCCAATTTTTGTGAGATTACTCACTGTAAGTGCTATCTGCGAACTAGGTATATATCAAATTTATGGATGGATGAAATATCCAAAATTTAATTTGTACATTGATGAACAAATAAATACATTGATATTTGAAAAACAATAAAAATCAGTCTGGAAAGATGCATTTTCCATCAATAATCATTCATTATTGTAAATAATACAAATAAAACGCATTAATTATTATTTTCACGCACGCCTATTACTATAAGGGAAACTCGGATCTGTTAGAATTTAATGAAAATCATTAAATACATAATATGTCAAATCCGATTGTTAAGTTGCTGAAAAAATGCAAAAAATGACAGTTGTATCTTTCAAATGATACAGTAATTGTCACTGATTTTGGTTGCAGCAAAGGTTTAATGTCGGTAATTATTCAAATTACATCGGTAATTATTTATTTAATGTCGCATATAATGAGTGTTAATATCGGTAATTAAACCTACTTAAATACCGCAGATGTGATAGCATGGATGTATCAGAACAATTCCGTCTCAATGACACGATGCACTTTCAGGCGATACCAGTATTGAAATCGCTGCCGAGGACCGTATGGGAAACATACTCTGCATTCGCCAACACGTTCGGCGGCACGATCGTACTGGGAGCCTCGCTGAGGAAGAACGGCGTTCTGCATATCACCGGGATAGACAACCCCGACAGGATACTCAGGGATTTTTGGAGCACCATCAGAGATACAGGAAAGGTTAGCTCCGCTCTCGTCAAACAGAAGGATGTAAGGATCGAGAGCGCAGGCGACATGAAGATCATAGTCATAGACGTCCCGCGTGCGGAGAGAGGATTCTGCCCCGTGTACATCGAGGACAGCCTCTACAGCGGAACGTTCCTGAGAACGGAGAACGGCGACAGGTATTGCAACAGTTCCGAGATCGCTTCGATGCTGCGTAACAATAACGATGACATAACCGACCTCGATCCTGTTGAATCGATGGAGATCGATGTTCTGAACATGAACACGGTCGATATCTTCAGGGCCCACCTCAAAGCCACGAATCCGAGGCACCCGTGGGTGGACCTCCCGCTGGAGGAGTTCCTGTATGTCATCGGTGCGGGAACGCAGAGGATCAACGGAGTGTACCATCCGACGAAGGCCGGCCTGCTGATGTTCGGAAACGAGTACTCTATCGTGAAGATCTTCCCGTCGTACTATCTGGAGTACTATGAGGGCGACATCGTCGAGGGAGAGATATCCGACAGGGTCGTCTCGTCATCGGGAGAATGGAGCGGTAATGTCTTCGATTTCTACCTTCTGATCACCGACCGCATGCTCGCGATACCTAATGAGATGAAGAAGGACCGCAGCGTGATGAACGATATCGATTCCTCGCTCAACGACATCCTGCTTGTGTCGCTGACAGACGCCGATTACGAAGGTAAAAGAGGCGTCGCGGTCGAGAAGACCAAGGACTCCGTCAAGATCTCCGTACCGGGACTGTTCAGAACGCCCGTGGAAAGGATGGTCGTGTCGGGATACGAAGGTCCGAGGAACAAGGGCATCGCACGCATGCTGTCGCTGGTGGACCTGTTCCACGGGAACAGGAGCGTCTACAAGGAGCTCTCCGACAAATGGAAGGAGAACGGTTTCCCCGCCCCGATGTTCGAAGAGAGCATGGAGCCCCCGTCGTCAAGCATACTCATGATGCTCGATTACCAGAGCATGGTCATAGCCACGGAGAAGGGAACGAACGCCGATATACTCCGTGCGCTGAAGAGCGACGAGCATGCGTCCGCCGGTTCCATCGCTGCCTCTCTGAACATCTCCACCCGTCATGTGGAAAGGATCCTGGCAGAACTCAAAGAGAAGGGGAAGATCACCAGAGAAGGGAACAGACGCTCCGGGACGTGGAAGATCATCTGACGCTTTTTGCATGATCCTCGGCCATGCCGACGAAGTATCTGTGGACGGACAGGTCATCGGTGAGTTCCGGGTGGAACGCGGTGACGAGCTGATCTCCATACCTTGCGGCCACGATCCTGCCGTCGGTCTCCGCCAGGATATCGACGCCGTCGCCCGCGGATTCTATGACGGGGGCTCTGATGAATTCCATCGGTACGTCGCCTATACCTTTGAAACAGGATACAGAGGAGAAGCTCCCGAGCTGTCTGCCGAAAGCGTTCCTGCGGACGCGGATCGGGAATGTGCCGAGGAATTCTCTGCCGTCGTTGACCACGTCATCGGACAGCATTATCAGACCCGCACATGTGCCGAACACCGGCATACCACCACGGATCATGTCCGCCAGCGTATCCTTCATGCCGAGTTCCGTTATCAGTTTCAGGATAACGGTGCTCTCGCCGCCGGGGATTATCATGCCGTCCATGTCGTTCTCCAGATCGGACGGCTTCCTTATCTGGAAGTGCTCCACGCCGAGGGCATCCAGCATGGATTCGTGCTCGGCGAATGCCCCCTGGACGGCGAGAACGCCGATCCTCATTGCCCGCGCTCCGCCATTATCGTCCTTATCTCCTGCTCGTTGATGCCTACCATGGCCTGCCCGAGATCCTCCGAGAGCTCGGCGAGCATCTTAGCATCGCCGAAGTTCGTGACCGCCTTGACTATCGCGGATGCACGCTTCTCCGGATTTCCGGATTTGAAAATACCTGAACCGACGAACACGCCTTCGGCACCGAGCTGCATCATGAGCGCAGCATCCGCCGGTGTTGCAATGCCTCCGGCTGCGAAATTGACCACCGGGAGCCTTCCGTTGTCGTGAACGTATCTTACGAGATCCAACGGAACGCGGAGTTCCTTCGCCGCTTCGTAGATCTCGTCATCGGATATTCCGACAAGCCTTCTGATGTCGGCGTTCATGGACCTCATGTGCCTCACGGCCTGTATTATGTCACCCGTTCCCGGCTCTCCCTTGGTCCTTATCATGGACGCCCCCTCGGAGATGCGTCTGAGTGCCTCCCCGAGATCCCTGGCTCCGCATACGAACGGGACTTTGAACCTTGTCTTGTCTATGTGGAATACGTCGTCGGCGGGAGAGAGGACCTCGCTCTCGTCGATATAATCGATCTCGATAGCTTCCAGGATCTGAGCTTCGACGAAATGCCCTATGCGCACCTTCGCCATGACCGGTATGGAGACCGCATCCTGGATGCCTCTGATCATCTTCGGGTCGCTCATGCGCGATACGCCGCCGGCAGCCCTTATATCCGCAGGGATCCTCTCCAGGGCCATGACCGCACATGCCCCTGCTTCTTCGGCGATCCTCGCCTGCTCGGGTGTGGTGACATCCATGATCACGCCACCTTTCAGCATCTGAGCCAACTCCTTGTTCAATACGTATCTGTCATCTGTCATGTGCATCGGTCCGAGCGAAGACCCGCGAGTATATTACTTTGCTTTATGTACAACGCAAGACATCTTTGGACACCTCCGCAGCCATCATCTGAGGCGTCGACAGCCCACTCGATAAACCAAATCCTTTTATCAGTAAAGGGAATAACCAGCCTCGTGGGCCCGTGGGGTAGCTTGGTATCCTTGTAGGTTCGGGACCTATTGACTCC
>CAZXIY010000065.1:0-6384 GCA_964640935.1 uncultured Methanomassiliicoccales archaeon | reverse complement strand
CGCCCGATGTATCAGGAAACGATCAAGGATTTCGTGAAACTTCTGGAACAATGACTACGATCCGTGAAGCTAAAAGGGACGACCTGGAAGGTCTTCTCAAACTGTACACAGAGCTGAACGACAACTTCCTTCCGGAGATTGACGGGGATGTGATCTCGATCTGGGATTCCATCCTCAATAACCCCTCCCATCACGTGCTGGTGGCTGACGATGATGGTCGTTTGCTCTCTACTTGCGAAGTCATCATTATAATGAATCTTACCCGCGGACAGACGCCGTTCGCTTTCATTGAGAACGTGGTCACGACTAGCGATCACAGAGGTCTGGGTCTGGGATCGTCGATACTTTCGGCGGCGAAAGATGTCGCCGTAGATAACGGGTGCCACAAGATCATGCTAATGACAGGCCATAAGGAGAAGAGCGTCACCGATTTCTATGAAAGAGCTGGATACAATCGCAACGATAAAATCGGTTTTGTCATGTGGCTGTAAAGAAAAAAGGGGGCGGACCCCCGATGTTTATCAATCCGAAAGACGGAGGTCGTTGTAGGAGAACACCTTCTCCGGACAGCTCATCTGGCACCTGTAGCATGCGGTGCCGAGACAGTTCTTCGTCTTGATCGATATGAGCTTGTTCTTATCGATGGTCAGAGCCTTCTCGGGACATGATTTCATACATTTCCCGCAGCCCGTGCAACCGTTGAATCTCCCTTTCAGGACGGTTCCGATGTCCGAAAGTATCTTCAGGCCGTTCACTCCGAGGTCCGGGATGTCACGTGCCACTATCCTGTGCACCTTCGGAACGCCCCTGACTGCCGGAAGAGGCTGGATACCTTCCTGTGCCAGATGTTCATTATACATATCCATCGGCATGCCCTCTTCCCAGTACGCGAGCTCCTGCATGTAGATCTTCTCGAACACCTTGTCGGTGGCGAACATCACATGGTTGGATCTTATCCCGTCCGCAATGGACTGAAGCTTGTCGAGGAGTTCGGGATCCCTGAGTATATCTGTGGCCATCGCGAGCGATGTGTTGCCTATCTGGTATATGGTCCCGCAGGACGGCGGAAGAAGCCCTATCTCCCTTCCTTTGACAGGATCCACGTACGTTCCGGACGCTCCCGACATGTACATTATGTCGAGATCCTCGAATTTTATCCCGGCGTGCTCTATGAGCGTGAAGTGGCCGGCTCTCATAGCCCCTATCGCCTTGCAGGCCTCCATCACATCATTGGAGTCGATGTAGATGCCGTCCTGCAGTACGAGCCTGCCGTCGTCCGTCTTTATCTTCCCTTTGTCCCAGAGATTGCTGTCCATGATGGCCGCGACGGCCGCGATAACACCTGTCCCGGTGATGCCTTTCGCCTTTCCGTGCATCGGACCCTCTTCGCACACGCAGCCTAAGCCGAGATCCATCCTGTCCCCGGGCTGGGGCATAATGTTCTCGTCAAGGACCTGGCACACCCATTGGAAATCATACTCGAGATCCGATATCGCACCCGGAGACGCGAGCATACCGTATTTTATGGACTGCCCTTCCATCGCCGGACCCGCGGCCGCAGAACCTGTGTATATCTCATCCCCGACCTTCAGAGCCATCTCCGCATTCGTGCCGTAATCGGTCACGAGGCAGTTCTCCTTCTGCTCGAGGAATCCGCTCTTGTACATCATTGCGAGAGCGTCGGCTCCGATCTCGTGCCTTATCGCCGGAGGAACGTAAAGATCCGCAGAATCCGGAACATTCATTCCTACGTCGACGGCCGGGATCACGCGGGCATTCCTCTGCTGAGCGACTATACCTTTCTGTTTATGGGCATTCTCGCCGGCATATGCCAGATCGTCTATCGGCATGCCTTGGAACAGCGACAGCTGTATCGGATTACCGCATATGCTGACGCGTTCCACTTTCTTGAGATCTATACCGAGATTCGAAATGACCTTGTTCACGGTATCCATGAGGATATCGTGGGCGACGTCATTGCCGATCCGGATGCTGAACGTCAGGTGATCCATGATGTTCGCTCCCGGGAGCGGATGGCACTCGGTTATTGCCGTGGATAAGATCTTGCCGGTGGAAAGGTCCACGGCATGAGCCCTAGTTCCACTTGTTCCTATATCTAACGATATTCCGTACGCTATAGTTTTCCCCCCATATCGAAGTGTATCGGTAATTCTATCGATCTTCGAACTGAGTCGAAATACGTTAGTGAATAAATATAGATGACACCCAGCCGTCATCGGTGATCCGAAGAATCATCCCGGTCCGGCCATAGATTTTCATTTGTTCGAACATCGACAGAAGAGCATGCCTATAGCGGGAAAAGATATGGGGTCCGGAATATCATGAAAATGCCGGCACCCCGTATCATGGAACATCTGGGTCATCCGTCAGAGCATTCGTCGCAGATGATGCCGCCGCTCTCTCAGTGCTTATGACATGAGCAATTACAATCATGATCGTGATGGTGGTGCTCGTGCCCGTCGCCGTCGATGCATATATCGACACCGGAATCCTCCATCGCATGAAGTATCCTGTGCTCCAACTTCTCGTCATCAACGTCTAGGACCGCGGCCATGAAATTGAAATCGGCCACCGGGCACGGGGACAGACTGTTATGATGTTCCACGCCGGTATCGAGATTCGTGAGATTCAGCGTGATACCCTTTCCGTCCTTCGTGACCGACATCTTGACATGACCCAGGAACATCCCCGCTTCGGTATAGATCCACTTCCCGACCTCCATCATCATGGCGTCGAGTCTTGCCTCGGCATCGGCATTGAAGCCGTGTATGTGTCCTGTCATCCCCACGGCGATGCCGCCTGCCATTTCAGCCGATGTCTTTTCGGTCATTCTTTCAGCCCCGCAAACACTTTATCGATGTTCATACCCGTCTTAGCCGACACGGGTATCACCTTCATGCCCGGGAACTCGTACTTAGCCCAGGCCAATATCTTGTCCTCCTCGTCCTTCGGGGTTATGTCCATCTTGTTCAGGATGAGCATGTCAGAATACTTCAGCTGGAGTTTGAGGAACTCTTCTCTCTTGCTCTTGAAGATCTCGAACCTCGGACCGTCCATCACGCCGATAATCTCCATTATCTCCGGGTCGATCATGGCCGTGTGCACTATCTCCTTGACCTTGTGCGGAAGAGCCAGACCTGTCGGTTCTATGAGCATTACGTCGGGATCATAATCTTTCTTTATGTCGCGGACGGCCGCCTGCAGAGTGCTTGAAAGAGTGCAGCAAATGCATCCGTTCGGAAGCTCGACGGCGTTGTATCCGCCGGATGTCAGAGTGGCCCCGTCGACGCCTATCTCGCCCATCTCGTTGACGAGTATCGTGACCTTCTTTCCTTTCTCGATATACATCGACGCTATCTTCATCAGAAGAGTCGTCTTCCCGCTCCCCAGGAATCCACCGAGAATGTAAACGTACATAACATCCGTATCTGACGGACCGTTATTATTACTATCGAGAGAAATATCCGATTAGAATACGATTCTCGGACCGGCAATGCTTGCAACGCCGTTGCCCGAACTCAATACTCCAAGATCTCACGGAGATTCTTGATCTCGAACGCACAATGAACGTCGGTGTCGTAGAAACGCGGAATGAAAATGCCGTCTATCCCGGCCGCATCCGCCGCCATCATGTCCCTTTCGGCATCGCCGACGTAGCAGATGCGTTCCTTCGGTATGTCGTATTGTCCTATTATCCAATTGAGACAGTAGGGCGACGGTTTCGGTTCCGCCATGCGTTCGAATCCGAATATGTGGTCGAAGCACGACAAAAGCTGATGCTGAGAAAGGATCTGCTTTATGCGCTCCTCTGTCTTCCCGGAAGCGATGCAGAGATCCTTGCCGCGTCTCTTCAGCGTGAGTATGACGTCGGCGGTCTCGGGGAAGATGACCGTGTTGTCAGCCATCGACCTCACGGATTCGTTGATATAACCGGCTACGAACTCCCTGTAGCGGCACGGGGCGTCAGAGTATCTGTGGAACGTCTGGTCTATCGATTCGCGGATGTACATCTGACATTTGTTCTCGTCGAACGGGAGGTCTGCGGCCTCGAAGGCCTTCTTGTATGCCTTCCTGACGCCTTTCATGGTATCGAAGAGCGTCATATCGAAATCGAAAATATACAGATCGTACTCCTTCATCGGAGAAGAATAATAAAGGAATGGTAAAAAGGTTTACGGAATGTCATTCAATCCATGACGTTCTCTTTCTCCAATTCGGCGAGGATCCTCTTCCTGAGTGCGACGAATTCGGGAGACGAACGATCCCTCGGCCTCGGCCACGGGATCTCGATTATCTCCTTGATCTTGGCCGGACGCTTCGTCAGTATGACGATCCTGTCCGACAGGAAGACCGCCTCATCCACGGAGTGGGTGACGAAGACGATCGTCTGATTGGACTTGTCCAATACTCTGATCAATCCCGCCTGCATGATGTTCCTGGTCTGTGCATCCAGCGATCCGAACGGCTCATCCATCAGGATTATGTCCGGATTGGTGACGAGCGCTCTCGCAATCCCGACACGCTGTTTCATACCTCCGGAGAGTTCGTGAACGCGTGCATCGGCGAATTTCTCGAGACCGACGATGTCGATGTACTTCTCGGCACGTTCGCGTCTCTCCTCCTTCGGCACGCCTGCGACCTCCAATCCGAACTCGACGTTCTTGCGGACCGTCCTCCACGGGAACAGAGCGAAGTCTTGGAACACCATCCCTCTGTCCGGACCCGGCTGGGTGAATATCTTGTCGCCGGATCTGATCTGACCGGATGTGGGCTCTTCGAGACCGGCTATCAGCCTCAGCAGTGTCGTCTTTCCGCAGCCGGACGGGCCGACTATCGTGATCAGTTCGCCTTTCCTTATGTTAAGCGAGAAGTCCTCGAGTGCGACCGTCTCCTTCTCGTCGGTCTTGTACACCTTGCTCAGGTGCTCGATCTGTATGTCCTCGCTCATTCCATCCCCATCCTTTTCACTATCATCTTATGGAGATATTCGGCCAGACCGGTGGTCAGAAGTCCGAGTATCGCGATTATGATCAACGATGCATACACATCAGGCCAGAATCCGTTATATGCCTGGTTGGACAGGAAGTTACCGATACCTCCGAGCGACGGGGCGTACAACTCCGCGGCTATTATACACATCCATCCGACACCCAGTCCGACCTTTATTCCGTTCATTATGTACGGGGCCGAGCACGGCACCATGACCTTGTAGAATATCTGGTGGCTCTTGGCCCCCAGCGTCCTGGATGCGTCGACCAGGCTCCTGTCGATCTTCCTGACACCGAATACGGTATTCGTCAGCAGCGGGAAGAATATCCCTATCGCGACAACGAGTATCGGTCCGATCGTGTAGTTGATCGAGAGGATGAATATCGGAGCCCATGCTATAGGTGCGATAGGCCTCAGGATCTCTATTATCGGGTTGCATATGTCGCCGAGGTCCTTCGAATATCCGAGAAGGAGGCCGATGGGCACTGCTGTGCAGAACGCCACCAGGAATCCCTTGAGGAACGTCGACAGGCTCGAGCCTATGTATGTCCACATGGACGTGTTGTAGTTAGTGTAGTCACCCTCGGTCATGAGACGCACGAGCGCGTTCCATGCCTCTACGGGCGTAGGTACTGCCACCGAGTTGGCCAGCAGGGATATTATCCACCAGACCATGATGAAACAGTATAGCGAGATGACAACGATCAATCCGCTCTTCAGCAGCCTGTGGTGCTTGTTGTTCTTGTCGTAATTGAAGCCTAGGATGTTCGTCATGAACTCGCCCCCAATACTATGCCGCCCAGATATGTCGCGCTTCCGACACGGGACAGACTGTTAGTGTAAGTCAGCGATCCGCTGGTCACGCTGATCCCGCATCCGGCCCCTTCCTTCACATTATTGTATGTGCCTCCGAGGACCTTCACGCTGAACTTGCCGTCGCTGTTGGTCGTCGCAGTGTACGTCTCGCCGTATGCGTTGGTGATCGTGACGTTGGCCCCGGACACCGTCTTTCCGGACGAATCCGTTACCGTACCGGTCACTTCGTAATATCTGGCTATGTCGAGTTTGCTGTTAATGGACGTCGACGTTATCGGCGGCGCTCCCATGAATCCTATGCTGGCCGCACCGTTCTGCAGAGATGTCACGACACCGGCCCCGTTAGGCGATGTTATCACTGCCACACCGATGCCGTACTTTGTGAATATGCCGTTGGACATACCGTAATGCAGAGCTATCTGGTGAATATCTCCGCTGATAGCCGCGACGGTGATTCTTGTGTACTCATACTTCGCTGTCGAATCATATTCGAATGCCAGAGCCTCTGACAGATATGTATCGTTGACGAATGTGTCGGAGAACTGACCGTATGCGTTA
>CAZXIY010000064.1:0-6417 GCA_964640935.1 uncultured Methanomassiliicoccales archaeon | reverse complement strand
CATGCTGTAGACGACGCCCTTCGTCTGGGAGACTACCCACATGGCGGCCATGACTGCCCCGCCCACGAAGATCTCTCTCGAGTGGGCTTTGTGCGTGATCTCGATCTGCTCGGAGTTGCCGATGAACATGACGGTGTGGTCGCCGACGATGTCGCCGCCCCTGATCGACTGTACGCCGATCTCCTTTCCGCGGGGGCAGACGCCGTGGCGTCCGCAGACTATCTCCCTGCCGCCCAGCTCTTTGCTGATGATCTCCGCCGCGGTCATAGCCGTACCGCTGGGAGCATCCTTCTTCTGGTTGTGGTGGGCTTCGATTATCTCCACGTCGTAATCATCGCCGCCGAGGTACTTCGTTGCGTCCTTTATGAGTTTGAGGAAGACGCCTACGCCTATGGAGTAGTTGGACGAGATGACAGCCGCGACCTTGTTCTTTATGACCGCTTCGGTTATGTTCGTCCTCTGCTCCGCGGAGAGCCCCGTGGTACCGATGACGAGGTTGACTCCCGCCGCAGCGGCGACGGGTGCGTTCGCCGCCGTCGCCGGAGCGACGGTGAAGTCTATGAGAACGTCCGTCTTCGATTCTTTCAGAACGGATGCGAGCTCCTTGGGATCGGACACCGGGACGTTGAGCTTTCCAGCGCCGATGACCTCTCCGATGTCCTTGCCGACGTTGACGAGATCGAACGCCGCGGAGAGCGTCACGCCCTTGGTGGCGAGTATGCGGCGGATGAGCAGCGTGCCCATCTTCCCGCAGGCCCCGACGAGTGCGGCCCTGATGTCGCTCATTCCGATGCCTCCGTGCACGATGCAGCGGATCTGCAGTGTGATTCTGAAACGTATTCGCACATGATATATCGAAAACGCAATCCGAACGGCGATATTTAACTGATGGTATCTGAGGTCGGGACGCAGTTCCGACAGCAGTATCGGAGGTAGTTCGTATGACAGTCCGCAGACGGTTATTCATTTCAGATGATCGGTGATATCAATACGATATCTGGCACATTCCCATAATACAACAATCGGAGTGCAGCGAAACCACTATTATAACAGTATCAGAGCTTCTTTCCCACGACGATATACATGTCATTATCGTCGCGGACGAATGTCACATCGAGCCCCGCATCGGTGAATAATTCTCTCATTCCTTTCTCATCAGGAAGATAATCGTGGCAGATCGCCTCCCCTCCCTCTCTGTGCACCTGGTTGATCTTGTCCCTCGAACAGCCGTGCGAGATCATCAGCATGCCCCCTTTCCTGAGTGCAGCCGATAGTAGTTTCATAGCACCTTTCTTGTCTGGAAAATGCGGGAAGCAGGAATAGCAGACTATCGTATCATAACAATCTGACTCATCCAGATCGTATAGGTCCCCGACCCTGTATCTTACCGTCGGCCCTCTTCTTTCGGGATACTTCCGTTTTGCGACCTCGATCATCTTCTCCGAATAATCCAACCCCGTTACCGTCCCATTCTTTAGGTACCTCTCGTAATACGGGATCATTACGCCGGTCCCAGTGCCGACATCGAGAACATCCTCGTTCCCTTTAAGCGCCAGCAGTGATGCGATATATTCCACGATCGCGGTGTCATGTACCGAGATGACATCCCAAACATCCGCATGCTCGTCGAAGAATTCCTTCTGCTTCGGATTGACATCCATATCAGTCCACCACCTGCTTCGGGACGACAATCGGTATGTTGTGGATTGTCTCCACATAAGCGTCGATATCGTACACCGCGCGAATGTTATCCGGTGTCATAACTTCCAGACCGCCGGCGGCGAAGACCTTGCCTCCTTTCATGAGGACGAACAGGTCGGAATGGCGTATCGCTAGATTCAGATCGTGCACAACCATTATCGCGGCCATGTCGTTGTTCTTCACTATCCTCTGAATTGTATGCATTATCATGTGCTGGTTCGACGGATCGAGATTGCTCGTCGGTTCGTCCAGGAGGATGACCTTCGGCTGTTGAACAAACGATCTGGCTATTTGCACCAATTGGTATTCCCCGCCACTTATCTCGTCGACATATTTCATCGAAAGGTCGCGGAGACCGACAAGGTTAATCACCCTGCTCGTCAGTTTCAGGTCGTTCTCAGTCGCATCGATATCGATGTGCGGTCTTCTGCCGAGGAGCACCGATTCGAATACGGTCATGCGGGAAGGTTCGCCTCTCTGCGGTACGTATCCGATCTCTTTGGCTATTTCCTTCCTCTTCATCCCTCCGATGTCTCTGCCGTCTATCTCCACGAGCCCCGCCTGCGGGCTGAGTATGTTGTTGAGGCATTTCAGCAGTGTCGTCTTTCCGACGCCGTTCGGTCCGAGTATGGATACGACATCGCCGTCACGTATCTCCAAAGCGACATCGTCCAGCACTTTCATACTCCTGTACGAGAATTCCAAACCGTTTATGTCGAATCTCATCATCTGTACCTCTTTATCAGAAGATATATGAACAGCGGACCGCCCAGCAGCGACGTTATTATCCCGACCGGAATGACCTCCGGAGCGAGTATCTGCTTTCCGACCAGGTCCGCCGCTATCAGTATTATCGAACCCAGGACTATCGATGCGGGGATCAGGTATCTGTGGTCCCCGCCCACTATCATACGCGCTATATGGGGCGCGAGAAGGCCTATGAACGCGATTATGCCGAAGAATGATACGATCACCGAGCACAGCACCGCAGATAGTATCATCCCGATGATGCGTTCCCTTTCTGTATCAACGCCCAATCCTTTCGCCGTCTCTTCTCCGGCGTCGATCGCGTTGTAATCCCATCTTTTGAAGAAGAAATAGATGAGCACAGGCAGCAGTACGGCGAATATGAACAGATTCCACGACCACGACGCCCTGCCGATGTCGCCGAACATCCATGATACGATGTTCGCGAGCTGCGAATCCGTGGCTACGAACTGTGTCATCGAAAGACCGGCGGAGAATATCGCGCTTATCGCTATGCCCGCAAGCACCATCGTCTCCGCCGACACATGCGTTATCTTCGTCAGCAGAAGAATGATGCCCGTGGCGATCATGCTGAAGACGAATGAGAAGCATACTGTCACATACGGGTTGTTTATCGATATGCCGGATGTCATCATCGATCCGGTGCCGACGAACACTATTGAGAACGCCGCGCCGAAGGCCGCGGCGTTCGACAGTCCCAATGTGTACGGCGATGCCAGAGGATTTCTCAATATGCACTGCATGACCACGCCACACACAGCGAGACCGGAGCCGACCAGTATCGCCCCGACCGTACGAACTAGTCTCACATTCCATACGATGCGGCCGTTACCCTCGAGATTGAAGGTGAAGATATCGTTCAGAACTTCCGTGAACGGTATGTTTATCGGCCCGATGCTCGCAGAAATGAAGAACAGGCCCGCCAGGACCAGGGTGGCCGCGAATATGAAACCCGTCTTGTGCTTGGCGAATCCTTTATAGGTTTCGGAGGGGCCTCCGTCGGATGTATCGTCGTCGGATACGGCATATATCCTGTATCTGTCGTCCCTGTCCGGCGAAGCGTCCCCTCTCATCATCTGTCTCAGCTCAGACTCACGTGACCGCATCCGCCGCTGGTCTCGCCTGCGGCAATCGTCTTGTACGTTGCTGTCGTTCCCTTGTAGAACAGCTGGATTATCTCGTTCGCTTTGTCTTCGAACGACCAGGAGTATCCGTCGATGTTCACGGTCTTTGCCACGTACGCGCAATTGATGAGCTGGTTGTCCCACTGCGTACCCCAGTTCTTATAGGTCATCACTTTGTAGACGTTATCGTCTGTTATCGCCTGCTTGTCGCCGAGCGTCGTCGTTGAGATGTATCCGTTGATCTCGGTCACGACCGACGTCAGGTTGCTGCCGTCGATGAATATGTAGTCAAAATCGGCCGCGAGCACGTTCTCGATCGTGGTGTTGTACGGTTGCTTATTGCCGCTGGGCGAAGTGGGCATGATATTCGTCACGCCACTGTAGTCGAATGGCAGATAGTCTCCTGTCCCGGATGTCTTGAGGAATGTCCCCTTTCCGTAGAACATCATACCGCAGGCATATGCGGAGACGTCCTTGACGCTGGATTTCTGTAGGTCCTTGATGATACCTTTCACGCCGTCCGTCAGTTCGGTCGCTCTCTTCTCTTCTTTCAGAAGTACGCCGAGCCTCGTGATCTGCTCGTACCAGGCGGAGCTTCCGAATTCGAGATCGGCGTTTATCGCGTATACCGGGACGCCGTAGGTCTCCTGCTCTTTGTCGAGATCGGCGACGGATACTGTGGACGAGATCACGATCGACGGTTTGAGGGAAATTATCTCCTCGGCGTTGGATATTGTCACCGTCTTCAGACCTGAGAATGTGCTCTTGTACACCTGTGTGTATGTCTTATCGCCTGTTATCGCATCATTGGAGTCAATTGCATTGACCTTTTTCACGGAGTCGAACCAGCTGACCAGTTCGAGGGAGCACGATTTGATGCATAGTATGGATTCTATCTCATACGGCACAGTGACCGTCCTGTCGCGTGAATCCGTGACCGTCCTGTCGCCGTGATTCTCCTTATTGTTCATCGCATAGACACCGATGCCCACGGCCGCGACCACGACGATCGCTACTGCGAATATTGCGAACAGCTGTTTATTATTCATTCATGTACCTCATAATAATTTTAAATTAGTGTTACTAAGTATTACTAATTTGATATTAATATTATTACATGGGGAACACTCTGTTGCATTAGTGGATTCAAAGTTTAGCGATTACTCTGAACATCTCCCTTTGACACATGCGTTCCTCCCCTGCCCGTATGTCGTCCGATGCCCTTCGGGCATCAGATAGCATCCGGAATTGCGTCGGAATTGTCGAAATATGTTCTCTACGCTAAAGAACTCTCACTTTGCAATCGGCATGATTGCGGTAAAAGCATTCGCTGCCCAATGCCTGACGTAGGAAGTCAGGCCAACAATCAGCGAATGCTTTATCATCGATCGGGCAGATAATACAACGAGCATTCTTTTAGCGTCTAGAGAACAGAGTAGGTATATCGATCCCTCGGGCGGTTTGTGTTTATCAAAACTCGTTTTCGGCCATCGGCCGGACCTTCCCAAAGACGGACGGGCGCCTGTGTGGAAAATAGGTTCGGGTGGGGTCCGTCCCCCGCCCGTCCAGTGGGACGATGTCATGGTATAATCGACGACATATGTTGTGTATGCAGAAGACAATAGTCTGATTTTTTAGACAGATCTTTTATGCACGGCTTATCGAAGACATAATTCAAACTTTGATATCGGCGGGCGGAACGGCACGTCTGCGGAGCTTTTGCTCTGCAGTAACACATGCCCTGTTTCCTTATTTTTGATATCTAGATATGTGAATTTCATGTAATAGAATGTAGAAAATTATAACATTGCATTACAGGTTTTTCGTACGTGTCGTTCACAAACATTCGTTTTGTATGCGACGCCGACAACCATCCATACCGTCATCGATGATTGATATTGTATTCAGGATACTAGACAAATATCTGATTGTTACATCAAATGGTAATCAAATATATAACTAGATATTCAAAAAGCAAATATGATCGTTCATGAGCTTCATATTCGACAAGCCGCCGACCGTCAGGGTGATGATGATCGTAATGGCCTTAGCAGGGGTGTTCACGATCTACGTCGGATTCGCCGGCGGTATGGGCATTCTGTATTCTGCGGTGACCGTGATGATCAGAGGGTCTTGCGTCAGAATACAATAATGTCGCAGCGACACCGGATTCAGACATGCTGAGGCTAGATCATATCGTCGCCAGGTGTGCCGTACTCGTTCGATGATACCGCTCTGAGGAACGTGAAGGTCATCATTCACGACCCGCTGAGCATAGGTGTCAGCACAATGGCGGTGATGAGCGCGATGATGTCGGCGGACGTTCGTGAAAGTATGCATGCAGGAACCATGGAACGCGCGTCTGCAACGACGATGTGATCTTTGCAGAGGGTATCGAAGAGCGTAATGGAAAAACCGATGGAAGAGGTTTGATCCCCCGCCGTTCCCCGGCGGGGATGGATTTTGCCGGTATGTTCACTTTACCAACGTCATGCTCGTTTGGACATAACTCTCGCCGCCCTTCAGTAGCGCCGATGCATCCTTGTCGAAAGATCGCTGTTTAGTATCAGGGGGCGGCCGCAGCACGAATCTATGAATATTTTCCTCTACGAACGGTCATGGCCCCCCGAATCATTCCGAGATCGATATCCGTGCGATAAAGTTCGCAATGGCTAGAATATAAATCGCCGCCCGCCATCTACCGATCATGGGCGAACAGGGCAGATATGATTTTTCGGAACAGTGTCCGGGCATGATGAAGAGATATTACGAAAGGCATATCAACGACCTTCTCAAGGAGCACGGCATCACATCTGCGTTCGTA
>CAZXIY010000063.1:0-6431 GCA_964640935.1 uncultured Methanomassiliicoccales archaeon | reverse complement strand
GCAACTGTCCGAGATATTGCGTCAACGCGATCAGGATACTCGAGGACATGCTCTGACGGTCACAGCAGTGCCAGCATCGCCGCTCTTATGCCGAGATGCGTCAGAAGCGTAGGTATTATCAGACATCCGGTGAGGCTCACCCTGCTCGTTTCCGCGTATATGGGCATGAAGCCGATCACGGCGGATGCGGCGAGGACGGCCAGACCCATCGGCCCTGTGAATATCAGTACCAACGCGACGACCAGCACGAGGCACATGCGGTTCAGCATCGAGATATTGATTTTTGATATGATCGAGGACGCAGCCTTTCCGCAGCTTATCGTTATGTGATATCCGAGGAATGCCGCGACGGATGTGCTCAGAAGAAGTGCCAGGAAGGAAGGCGTGACGGTACCAACGATGTCGTCGCCGAGGATCTCCCCGATGACCAGCATCGTTCCGGATCTGCCGCTGCCAGATACGGACATGGTCACCAGCATCAGGGCGGAGGATGCGGTACCGATGGACGCTACCATCGAAATGAATCCCTCGGCCTTCTTTTCGGGCGTGAAGAATCCCGATATGACCGCACCTGTGGTTGCCGTTATCCCCGGGAACCATCCTGTCAGACATCCGGTCGCAATGCCTTTCAATCCCGGCATCGGACCGACGGGATAGATCTCATCGTCCCGCTGTTTCACTATCTTGGTCTGTCCGATCGACTGCAGCATGGCCGGGATTCCGAACAGGCCGGTCAGCATCGGGAACAGCATCGTACCCTCGCCGAACAGTCCTTCGGACGGAATATCGAGGTCCATGCACGCAAGACCCAGAAGTCCGGAGACGGCCAGGATGGCTATCGACCATATGCACGCACCGACGGATCGTTCCTGCAGCACCATTATGACCATTGCGAGGATGAGTACGATCGCCGTGACGCTGTCGAGGTAATCTCCGAGACCAGACGCGAGGACATACTGCAGCGGTATCGCGATCGCCACCGACACGCAGGCCCCGACGGCGCTGCCTATGGCCGCCGACCTTATCGCGGCCATGCCCCTTCCCTCGTTCAGAAGACGGTGCCCCGGGAGCATGCTCACAACATCGTCTGGATCCGGAGCGCCGATGAACACGGACGGGACGTAATCCACGAAAGAATGGACGACGGCGGCGGACATTATGCACGATGCTACGCAGACCGGAACGAGTCCATCGGGCACGAACGGTGATATCGCCGTTTCGATGGAAGGGTAGAACGTCAGCATCAGGGTAGCCAACGTGTTCACGTGTATGCCCGGGACGATCCCGGAGAACGTGCCGACCGCGGCGCCTACAACGGCCATCGCGGTCACGAAAAGAATGACCTCCGCTTCCATCCTCCGACCATCGCCGGCCGGGAGGATAAAAGCGGGAAGTTACAGTTAATCACTCGTTGTAGATCACTTTCTTGCCTTCGACCTTGACCCTCATCAGAGTCTTGATCTTCACGCCGAATTCCTTCTCCATCTCGGGCTTCTTGTCCGTCTTCTCGAACACGACGATGACGTCCACTATCTCGCAGCCGATGATGTTCTTCAGGGCGTTGATTATCGCTCTCATAGTTCCGCCGGTGCTGAGCACGTCGTCGACGATGACCACTCTGTCGCCTTTCTTCAGGCCGTTGATGTACATGTCTGATTTCGAGTACCCTGTATACTGTGCGATATTAGTCTCGCCCGGGAGCCCGTACTTCCTCTTCCTCACGATGGTGTACGGTATGTCGAGCTTCATCGCGATCGGCACGGCGAGCGGAATCCCCATAGCCTCAGGTGCAACGATGTAATCGCAGTCGAAGTTCCCGATCCTGATCATTTCGTTGATAACTTCCTCATTCAGTTTCGGATCCATGTACGGCACCCCGTCCGTCACGGGATGTACAAAGTAATGATATCCCCCCATCTCCACGACGGGGCATTTGTCCAAGCTGTCCTTCAATCTCTCCAGCATTTCAATCATCTCCGACCAGAAGGTCTGTGAATTCGAATTTCGACGAGTCGAACAATCCCTTGTCGCTCATCTTCAGCGCGGGCACCACCAGCAGGGCCTGGAAGCCCATCGTGAGGAACGGTGTGCGTATCTTGCAGTTCAGGTCGTTCAGGACGAAGTCAGTGACCTTGTTGTCGTTCTCTATGACCTCGTTGACCGGATGGTTGCTCATCAGTCCCGCGACCGGCAGTTCCAGGCTCACGGACGTCTCTCCGTCCGTGGCATAATGTCCTCCTATCCGGGATATGCCGTTGATGGCCTTGACCATGTCGGCGTAGGACGTCGCGATCGTGATGATATTATGCGAATCGTGGGCGACGGTGGATGACACGGCCCCTTTGCTAAGGCCGAATCCGCTGATGAAGCCTATCGACGGTCTCGCTTTGAAGTACCTGTTCGTGACCGATATCAGAAGCACGTCTTTCTTCACGTCCGGCTGAACTATACCGTTGACGACGTTCAGTTCGGCGACGCTTTCGGTGCTGATTATAGTGCCTTCCTTGGCGTTTATGACCCTGACCTTCTGCTTAGGCCTGTCGCTCCTGACATACAGGTCCTCTTCCGTGAGGTTGTATTCGGTCATGCAGTTCCCGCAGGGCAGGGGTTCCACTCTGAACACCGGATCCCCGTCCTTCGCCACCAGTCTGCCGTCGATGTACACTTCGCGCACATTGAAGTCCTTCAGATCGTCGACGATGACCATGTCCGCGGGCATATCCAATCCGATGTATCCGCATCCGAGCCTGTAATGCTCGGCGGGCCACAGCGTGGCGGCCTTGACGGTCTTCATGGGATCCACACCGAGAGCAACTGCCCTTCTCATCAGGTTGTCTATGTATCCGTTGCGAACAAGCTCTTCGGCATGTACGTCGTCGGTGGAGAAGAAGAACATGCCTTCCTTCATTATGCGTGCGAGAGCGTCCATGTCCTTGCAGGCGGTGCCCTCTCTGACTTGTATGATCATCCCGAGGTCCGATTTCCTGCGTGCCTCGTCGTATGTGGTGCACTCGTGATCCGTGGATATCCCCGCATCCTCGATGTACTTCTTCAGATCGTTCCCGGAAAGCCCCGGGGCGTGGCCGTCGATCGGCTTACCGACGTTCTTCGCCGCGTTGATCTTGGCCCAGACCTCCTTGTCGTCGTTTATGACGCCGGGGAAGTTCATCATCTCTCCGAGACCGTATATGTCGTCCCTTTCCAGGAGCGACTGCACGTTCCTCGAGTTCAGTATCGCACCCGCGGTCTCGAACGACGTCGCAGGCACGCACGACGGAGCGACGAAACGGTATTTGACGGGGCAGCTCCTTCCGTCCTTCAGCATGAACATCACGCCGTCCATCCCCAGGACGTTGGCTATCTCGTGCGGATCGGCGACTATCGACGTGACGCCGTGAGGGACGGCGACCTCGGAGAATCTCGACGGCGTGAGCAGGGATGATTCTATGTGGGTATGCGAGTCGATGAGCCCGGGGAGTATGTAGCATTCGTATTTCTCCTCGTTCTCCTCCACGGAGACGATCTTCCCGGCTGTTACTGTTATCTTCGCCGGATAGATGCGGTTCTCCACGACGTCCACTAGATTGCCTGCGACGGTCAGCGATGGTGCCATACCGCGAGTATTGCGGAATTGTGTTTTTACGTTTGCGGTGTAGACTGGGTGATATGTGTGCGAAAGGCATCGCAAATGTGCTTGTCGCTCACTTTCGGAGCGGCCCCCCGCATGACCG
This sequence comes from uncultured Methanomassiliicoccales archaeon, assembly GCA_964640935.1. Classification (GTDB taxonomy): domain Archaea; phylum Thermoplasmatota; class Thermoplasmata; order Methanomassiliicoccales; family Methanomethylophilaceae; genus CAZXIY01. Next base: position 2,700 of record CAZXIY010000063.1, on the reverse strand, counting down.
AAAGACGGTTTTTTATAACAACGTGCGATAACAGTAGTTCGATTTACATGGATGCCGAACAGAGATACGCGCTGATAACAAGGAACGTGGAGGAACTCGTCACAGAGGGCGAGCTCAGAGCAGTCCTCGACAACAAGGACCGTCAGCCGACAGCGTATATCGGATTCGAGCCGTCCGGACTCGTCCACATGGGCTGGGCGCTCGTCGCCGCGAAGATCCGTGACCTCTGCGAGGCCGGCGTGAAGGTGACGATATTCTGGGCGGATTGGCATGCCTACATCAACGATAAGCTCGGCGGGGACATAGAGAACATCCGCACCTGTGCCAGATACATGGAGGACTGCTTCACGGCGTTGGGCGTCCCCAGGGACAAGGTCGAGTTCAAGTACGCATCCGATATCCTCGACGACATCGATTACTGGGAGATAGTCATCAAGATCGCCAAGGTCACATCCCTTTCCAGGGTCAAGAGGGCAATGACGATCATGGGACGTTCAGAGGACGAGGCAGAGGTCGATTCATCCAAGCTCTTCTACCCCATACTCCAGGCGGCCGATATATTCTGCATGAATGTCGACATATCGTACGCGGGAATGGATCAGAGGCGTGCGAACATGCTCGCCAGGGATGCCGCGGATAAGCTCGGATGGAAGAAGCCGATCGCATTGCACACGCCCCTCCTCCCCGGTCTCGCGGGAGGGGACAGGATGGATCCCGCGGCATCGAAGATGTCGAAGAGCCACCCGGACAGCAGCATCAGGATCCACGATACGCCGGACGAGATCAGAAGGAAGATGAACAAGGCCTTCTGCCCGATGGACAGGGAGAGCGAGGACATCAACCCCGTGCTCATGATATGCAAGAGCATAATATTCCCGCAGATCGGGAAACTTGACATAGACCGCCCGGAGAAGTTCGGCGGCCCCGTGTCGTTCAAGGACTACGCCGAACTGACGGAAGCGTACTTCGGCGGGAAGCTCCACCCGATGGATCTCAAGAAGGGCACGGCGGAGGGTATGATAGAATGCCTCGAACCTGTGCAGAAGTATTTCGAGCAGCACCCCGAGAACCTCGACGCGATGCGTGAGGTCCTCAAGAAGCTCGGAAAGATCTGAGATCAGTTCTCATCGGCGGAACTCTCTTCGGAGGGTCCCGCCTTCTTCTTTATATCTCTGAATTCCTGCATCGTTCTCTGCATGCAGATATGCAGCATCGCTTCGATGTCGCCGTTCCCGGACAGTCCGGCGGCGCCTTCGTGCCCGCCGCCGTCGGTGACGGTATCGCTGCCAATGCCCTTCACGATCTCTCCCAGGTTGATGCCTCTGCGCACCGCTTCCTGGGTAGCTCTGGCACTCAGACGGAAGTTCTCGTCCCTCTGGGAGGCGACGAATGCGACGTCCGCTCCTGCGGCTATCAGTGCCTTGCACCCGGATGCCTCGTAGCTCCCCCCGTAGGACACGGCGACGATCATGTCGCCGACGCGGTCGAATCTGGACCTTCCGATGCACTTCATCACGGAAGCACGCTCGGACATGCTCGTTTCCGCTCTCGTCAGGGAAAGGGCCTCGTCCATGCCGATGCCCGTCCTCTCCAGGACGTATGCGAAATCCCTCAGCAATGTGGGATCCGAATATTGGAAGTGTCCGCTGTCGGTGAGCATCCCTCCGAGAAGAGCCAGACCGACGTCGCGTGTTATCTCTATGTTGCATTCTTTCAGAAGGTCCAGGACCATCTCGGTGCATGCGACCTTGTTGGCATCGCATACATAGTGCATCTTGGTCCATTTGCCGGTGTCCATGTGGTGGTCGATGACAACGCTCCCTTCGGGAACGGTTATCTCTCCGGGTTTGAACTGTTCCGGGGACGATGTGTCAACGACGACGACCTCTTCGTAATCGGATAGGTCGCACTCTGACAATATATCGAAATTCAATTTCTCTGACACCATCTTCGAGACGCGGTCCACGCCGCCCGGGGCGAAGATATCCGCCGGCGGGAAGCACTTGGATATGGCGTATGCGGACCCTATGGCGTCCATGTCGGCGTTGCCGTGGACCAGGATCACCTTCTTCTTATCCCTGAGTTTCTCCGCCGTAGTTTCCATGTTCATGATGTCACGGATGACAGGATTAGGCTGAAAGTATAAAACGGTAAAGAGGGGGAATCGACCCCCTCGGTTTATCTGCCGACGCCGGCCGTTACGAGGGCTCACCTGTGCTTTATGGCGAATCCTACGCAGATGAGTGCGACTATCGCGACCGCACCGCCGATCACGAGCACCTTGTTGCTCACTCCGTCGATGATCTCGCCCTCGAGGAACGAATTCAGGCCGTCGGTCTTGGTCTCTCCGGATCCTTCCGTCGATCCCGATCCGTTAGCGGACCATTTCGCGTACAGGGTCGTGTCGCCTTTCACAATGAACGTGCTTCCGCTCTTGTAGCCCGTTCCGTTGCCGTCGGCGGCAGTGTTCCATTCGACGAAGGTGTATCCGTCGCGTGACGGTGCAGCGGGCAATGTTACGGTGTCGTTCTCGGCGCACATCTGCGACGCTGTAGAGATCGTTGTTCCGTTACCATTGAATGAGACGGTGTATGTCACTGCAGTATTCTCGATCCACTTCGCATACAGTGTGACATCGCCGGTGACCGCGGTGCCCCAGGACCACGTCTGGGTCAATGCCGCGTTCTTGTACCATCCTGC
>CAZXIY010000062.1:5800-6593 GCA_964640935.1 uncultured Methanomassiliicoccales archaeon | reverse complement strand
GGGATATGCGAAGGGAAGCGCGAAAGTTCTTCGGGAGAGACCACCATGGTGATCAGCTCCCAGGAGAAAGGAGCGGTATTCCTCGAATTGAAGAAGGGCGCGGAGACATACAACCTGCTGGGAACGTCCATGTACACCAAGGAGAAGCAGACCGAGGGTGTCTACCGTGTGATCGGCGACGATAAGATCGGCGTGTCAGGCATGATGGTCGTGGATGATTCCAACCTCTCGGAATTCATGTACATCAGTCATCTCGGCGGCTTCGCCGGAAGCATGGTCACGGACGACTCTCCGTTGGGAACGGAATTCCCGCCGCTGAGCAATACGGATCTTCTGTCGTCGAAGCACAATCAGATGCAGACCGACGGCAAGATCTACGTCCACGTGGACCCGATCAACCTCAGCGTGACCGAGCAGTACGGCCCCATCGTATACGGATCGATAACCGCCGGAAAGGACACTGGCATATTCTACGGATATATGACACCGTATATCAACGGCGTCAGCTATCTGAAGGTCATGTCCTTCACCAGCGACGGATTCCTGAACACCATATCGGTGAAACTCGTGGAGAACAGCGATAAGGCCAACTTCATCAGGGCCGAAAGCTATCAGATCGATGCCGTCAACGGCGTTTTCGACGTGAAGGTCCGCAATCCGGAATGATACAAGGTGCGGCCTGACGGCCGCACCGTTTTATCCTTTATGAGAAAGACGAGCATCCGATAAGCAGGATGCCGATACGATCATTGTTACAGACTTATGAAAATAAGACACGGTCGACAGGCCATGA
>CAZXIY010000062.1:0-5790 GCA_964640935.1 uncultured Methanomassiliicoccales archaeon | reverse complement strand
TCTTCGACGTGAAGGTCCGCGATCTGGAATGATACCAGGTGCGGCCTGACGGCCGCACCGCTTTACCCTTTTATGAGAACGATGAACATCTGATAAGCGGGATGCCGATCGGATCATTGTTGTAAATCTATGAAAATAAGACACGGCCGACAGGCCATGAGGCCCGTCGGACCGTTAAAGAGTTGGACGCACTGAAATTCAGTTCTTCTTTCCTTTGAGCTTCTGAGAGAACGAGTGGCATTTGTTGGATACCGATGCTTTGAAGTTCGCCCATTTGCTGTTTTCTGTTGCTGCCATGTTTCATCACCTTTCGGTTTGATAATTTACAGATAGTAAATTGACTATTAATAATTTACGTTGCGAATCTAAAACAGTAGTTAGTTTACGCGGCGAATATTATTAATACAGTCTATTCTGTACCTTTAATTTAAGAAGTGAGTGAGTAAATGGCATTCAGGCGTGCACGTTCCGACAAGGACAAAGAGGCCCGTGTTGACGAGATCATAGAGGCCAGCACGGAGATATACGACGACAAGAAATTCAACGGTCTCACCTTCGAGGCGATATCGAAGAAGATCAACGCCACGCGCCCGCTCATCTACAGTTATTTCTCCACCAAAGAGGAGATCCTCGTGGAGATACTCCGCAGGGACGTCTCGTCCTGGACCAAGGATGTCAAGAGGACTTTCAAGTCCAAGGGCGGAAAATACGATGTTGACGAAGTGGCGGAGAAGTGGACGAAATGTCTTATGAGGCATATGAGGATGGTCGAACTCTACTCTATGATGCATGCTCTCCTCGGCAACAACGTATCGCCGGACAGGATGGAGAAGATAAGATCTAGTATCTCCAGCGATCAGGAGTCCATTGTCGAGCAGATGTCGAAGGTCGTTCCGGGAATGGATCACGATTCGTCATCTTTCTTCTTCGACGCCCAGCTCTCGCTCGCCATAGGCATGTTCCCGACATATGTGCCGAAACAGGAAGGGCCCAAGGACTGCACCGGGATGTACGGCAGGAGCATAAGGATGCTCCTCAATCAGATAAGGTCCGAAGTTCCCTGTCCAAAAGAGTGAATCACTTCTTGTTGAGGCGGGCGGTCACTATAGTGAATATATCAGCCGGTTCGCCGGTAAGTTTGTCGCCGTCCATATAGACGACGGGGAACGTGTCGTTGACTATCTCGCGGAACGCGGCCTCGGCCATGCCGTCCACTGTTGTTGCATCGATCGCCTTGTATTTGATATCGTACGCGTCCATCCAGAACATCAATTTCTTGCATCTGGGGCAATCGGGTGTTGTGAATATCTCTATCTCGGCCATTTTATTCCCTGATCACAGGTGTGCGGATGTCGCCGTTCGGAACGGATGACACATTCTATCCGATGCGACTTATATATCAGTATTTTCAAGTACTGATTAAAGGTTTGTGCAAAAATAATGCCGTTTATCCGCGTACGGATGTATTTTCGTGCATGATGTGTGTTCGCGACCGGGGTCCGATACTTATCATATCGGGTCCCCCGGCCGTCTTGGCACATCGTTTCACTCTTCTATGCGGAGCACCTTCATGTCGTTGCTTACGTCGCTTATCGTCTTGATCCTGAATGATTTCACGAGTACGTCGAGGACATTCGGCGTGATGAATTCGGGAAGACGGGGTCCGAGCATTATGTCCGTGACGCCGAGGTGGAGCAGGCAGAGGAGCACAAGGCACGCCTTCTGTTCATACCAGGATATGTTGAACGAGAGCGGAAGTTCGTTGATCCCCACATCGAACGCATCGGCGAGGGCGATGGCTATGATCACAAGCGAATAGCAGTCGTTGCACTGTCCCGCATCGATGACGCGGGGTATGCCGTCGATATCCCCGAGACCGAGCTTGTTGTAGCGATATTTTGCGCAGCCGGCAGTGAGTATGACGGTATCGTCGGGAAGTTCTTTCGCGAAATCGGTGTAGTATCCTCTCGCTTTCGCTCTTCCGTCGCAGCCGGCCATGACTACGAATCTTTTGATCCTACCGGCCTTGACGGTCTTGACGACCTTGTCCGCCATGGAGAGGACAGCATCATGGGCCAGACCGATCGTTATCTCGACATCGTCTATCTGTTCCGGAGGTTTCGACGATCTTGCCATATCGATGACATCGGAGAAATCTTTCTTTCCGTCACTGTCAGCGGAGATGTGCTTCACGCCGTCCACTCCGGCCGTGCCGGTGGTGAACAGCCTGTCCCTGTAGTCATCCGTCGGTATGAGGACGCAGTTCGTCGTTGCGATTATCGGACCGTTGAAAGTTGCGAATTGTTTCTTCTGATCGTACCATGCTCCGCCGTAGTTGCCGACGAGATTTTCGTATCTCTTGAGTTTCGGATATGCGTTCGCCGGGAGCATCTCGCCGTGGGTGTACACGTCGATGCCGGTGCCTTTGGTCTGTTCAAGGAGCATCTCGAGATCCCTGAGATCGTGACCTGTAATGAGTATCCCCGGCCTATTTCCGACGCCGGTGCGGACCTTCGTCGGTTCGGGGTCCCCGTATGTCTCCGTATTTGCTTTATCCAAAAGTGCCAGACATGTAATGCCGACCTTTCCGCACTCCATGTTGAGAGCGATGAGCTCGTCGGCCGAGAGGTCCTTCCTCAGAGAAGCAAGACCCTTTCTGATGAAGGCGGTCACGTTCCTGTCGCTGTATCCGAGGACCGAAGCGTGGTGGTAGTATGCTGCCATCCCTTTGAGCCCGGCGAGCAGGAGTTCCTTGAGTGATCTGAGATCTGCACTCGAATCGTACGAATCTATTCCGAGGCCTTCTGCGGGATGCGATGTTCCGCAGAAGTGGCACTTCGCTCCGATCCTGTTCTTGAATGCCTTATTGTCCGCGAAACAATCCTCCGTTCTTTTAAGATCGAAGTTGGTGTTCGTGAGCGTCATGAAGAGTCCGTCCACGACCCTTCTGTCGATGTCCTCGATATCCTTCTCGGAAAGATCGAGATCCTCGGTCGCTTTCGAGAGTATTATGAGCGACTGTATGAGGCGGTCCTGTGCGTCCGCGAGTTCGGGACTCTTGCCGCACACACCGCTCTTCGTACATCCTCCTCCGCGTATCGTCTCTTCGCACTGTCTGCATCTCATACTATCACTTCATTTCGCAAAAGAAAGTTTCTTTTGTAAAGTAGGTATACATATGATACTAATATATAGCAATGAGTTTCCGAAGGTATACTATGGACCACAGCTGCACGGTATACAGAACGATGGATTATCTCGCGAAGAAATGGATGGTGATGATCCTTCTGGAACTCTACAAAGGTAACGAGTGGAAGAGATTCTCCGAGATAATGGCCGGAATGAAGGAGATAACGCCGAAAGTGCTCTCCGACAGGCTGAAAGAACTTGAGAAAGAGGGCCTGGTGGAGAACAGGGTGATCGCAACATCATTCCCGGTAAGAAGCGAATACAGACTGACGCCGTCCGCGGTGGAACTCATGGATGTCATACACGATCTGAAATTATGGGCCCTCCGGTGGAAGGTCGACAACGAGGCGTGCAAAGGGCAGATGTGCAATATCTGTACGCTGTGATCCCGCCGAACCATTTGCCAGCAAGACACCCAGGAACGTATTTTGCGACATCTGCAGGCTATTTTTATATTCTCCGACGAGATGTCATAATACGTCTATAGACAAGGGCGTCATAGCCGTGATGGCAGCAGTAGTGGTCATCGCGGGTGTGGCGGCATGTGCGATATACCTATCCTCCGGAGACGACGGCGGAAAGGAATATGGTGATTCGTATCTGGAAGGCTACTGGTACCAGATAGAGTACGAAGGCTACGTGGATGATGTTTACATACACACCGACGATTCTAATAAAAATACGACCCCATTCAACATAGAGATCATTGAATGTCACGACAATGTGCTGTATGGGACATTCCATAACAAATACTTCAGCGGCACTTACGCCAATAAGACGATGTCGTTCTACGGCAGTTATGGTGAAATGTCGGCGATGGTAAGCGGATATGTAGGGAACGACGGACGCCTTCACCTCACGATCATTCAACAGGGAGATTCTATCACCGGGGCACTGTCTGCTGTTTATTCCAAAGATCCGTTGGACAGATGCGATATCCCCGGCAGTATCGACGTTGCCGGAGCATGGACGGTATCGAAAGCCAGGGCTGTCGATACGGCCGGTAATGTATACGCACTGTCCGGCAACGAATTGACGATAACGGAATCAAAAGGGCCGGTCTTTAAAGGGATCATGGAGCAGCAGATCGAGGGTAAGATCATTTCACTCGACTGCTGGGGTGTCGTCAGCGACAGATCGGTGAACGGATACAGGGCCGGTTACATGACATACAACGGCGAGAATTGGAACGTGAGCATATCGCCCTATGAATTCGTTCTGCAGACATCCATGATAGATGATACGGGCAATACGGATTCTATTGTTGCCATAGAGAGGTCGTATATATCGGACAGTACCGAGGCTCGCCCTTCATTCTATTCCCTTGATAACACGTCATGGTCGCTTTACAACTCATATGATGCTTCATACAGTCATATCGAGGAAAGATATTTTGACTTTGTAATGAAATTCGACAATCAGGAGGACACGCTTCTGAGCGGTTCTATGCGGTTCGGCGGTACTGAATACGAGATGGTCGGGTACCTCACCAGGGCCGGGGAATTGTGTGTATTCGGAGATTACATTTCGAGCAACATATACGGTTGCGGGTGGGTGAATGAAGATTCGATAACTCTGTGCGAATGGTATGGCGATTACACTACGGTATTCAATTTTAAGAGTGCGGATCAGAACAGCATGATGACTGACAGGAATATGGTCGGTCATTGGTCAGGTCTGTGCGCGGCAACGTTGGATGAGAGCAATGAAGTGACCGAGACCAACAATCAGAATATCGACAGATCCGGTCTGTACGGTCTGGACATATATGCATCATCCAATGGCATGTTCTACGGTAATTTCAGGGATACATTCATAACCGGGGAGATAATCGATTCCAGATTGTCATTCTCTGCGGTACTGTCGGACGGTTCCACAGTGTATTTCTGGGGTACGATGGACGGGAAGGTAATGGACAGTATGGAGATCTACTACAAAAGCGATGATACCATGCTGGTCAGGAATTCGATCTATTCAAAGGACGGATCCATGCATGGGGAGATTGATGTGAGCTCACCCGATCTTGCAAAGTCCTGGAAGTCGCCGAGCGGTTATTCTGTCATATACGACGGGGAAAAGAGTACGATCCTCGGTGAGAATCTTGTGATGAATTTCAATGACGAATACGGAAGATTCATAACCGGAACGATAGAGGAGGAGGTCGCCGGAGAGGTAAAGAATCTGAAATACCTCGGAATTATGGGGAGGTCGGACAACCCTGTCGACGGTTTCCTGCTGGACGAGAACGGACATTTCTATTACATCACGGTAATAGACGGGACGATGTCCATCAGCACGATGGCCCTCTCGGATACCCAGGATGTCGGTAAATTCATCGTTGTAGAGCGTCTCTACAAGGCGGACGGTACGACGCCGACCGTACCTTCGATCGGATTCGATCTCACGGGCACGATATGGGAATCTAAGGACGGGATCCGTCTGGATTCTGAAGGCAATAAGACAAAGTACGAAGGGATCAAGCTCGAATTCACGGGACAGGAGTGGGATCTCATAATCGGTACTGTCGATGATTCTGCCGTCAAGATCGGAGGATTGGGATATACGGAGAATGGTGTCGATTATATCGAATTCGCATTTTCG
>CAZXIY010000061.1:6685-6832 GCA_964640935.1 uncultured Methanomassiliicoccales archaeon | reverse complement strand
TTTCCATTAATTGACTGATTTTTCTGATTTTTACTTTCGTGAACTGGATTAAAAACCACATGGTTTATAATCAAACACAAAGACAACCTTACATAGAATTGCATTCGGTCTTTCGTGAGCGGATCTGTATTATTCTGCATCTTCTCA
>CAZXIY010000061.1:0-6585 GCA_964640935.1 uncultured Methanomassiliicoccales archaeon | reverse complement strand
AGATGTCCTGTTTTGCAGTAAATTCCCGTAAAAGATGTCCTGTTTTGCAGTAAATTCCCGTAAAAGATGTCCTGTTTTGCAGTAAATAATATAATCCAAATAAATAATAACTGATTATGAGAAGAAAAATCGAATCTGTCTTTGAAGAATGGAGATCTTCCCCCGGCCAAGCATTGGTACTTGAAGGCCCCAGGCAGGTCGGAAAGACATATTCGATGAAGAGACTCTCTGAATCATACGGGAGTTCCGTATACATCAATCTTGAGGACGATACGGAACTGAGATCGATTTTTGAACAAAGCAACAATGCAGAAAGAATATACGAGGATCTCTCTTTCCACGGTATCGCCTTCGATATGACAAAGGGAAGACCGCTGTTCATTATCGATGAGATACAGTCCTGCCCGAAGGCCTTCTCTGCCTTGAAACCGCTGGCCGTCGACGGAAGATGCGATATCATTTCGTCCGGTTCCCTTCTTGGAATAAAACTGTCCGATGAGAATTTCCTGTCCCCTATGGGGTACGTAAGACTCATAGAAATGGAGCCGATGGATTTCGAAGAATTCCTTTGGGCCATAGGTATCGACAGCGACCTTACCGAAAAACTCAGATCATCCGTAGAAACACACTCTGAGATCAGCGATCCCGTCCAACGTGCGGTCATGGGTTACTTTAAAAAATTCATGACCGTCGGCGGCATGCCGGCCGCCGTAAAAACATATGCTGAGACAAAGGATTACAACAAGGTCTGGGAGGTTCTTGGATCCATTTACGGAATCATAAAGAAAGATGCACTCAGATACTCCGATAAAAAGGACAAATTGAAAATATTGGCCTGCCTCGAATCCATACCTTCGCAACTCGCCCGCGAGAACAAGGTGTTTATTTACAAGGACGTGGAAAAAATTTCTGGTTCCGGAAAAAGAGAATACGGCTCATCCCTCGACTGGCTGCTTCACGCAGGCATAATCAATGTCTGTCGCAATCTCAAAGATATAAGCGAACCGCTTTCCCAAATGGAACGCGACGATTCATTCAAAGTATACATGAAAGATTCGGGCCTCCTGACATTCATGCTGGGCAGAGAGACGGCGATCGCCATAGAAACGGGCGATACATCTGTGAACAAAGGGGCTGTCATGGAGAGCTGCATCGCACAATCCCTGATATCCGGCGGTTATTCGATACATTTCTACTCCAAACCGAACAGTATGCTTGAGATGGACTTCATAATATCGTATGAAGGGAAGATCACAGCTCTGGAAGTCAAATCTGGCAGGACAAAGAGATCCAGATCCCTCCTCATGCTCACCTCGGGCAATTACAAGGTAGGCCTGGGCATCAAGATCGCCGACAGTCCCGTCAGCACCGATGAGAACGGCATCCTGCACCTGCCGCTTTACGCACCGTCATTCTTTCCTACGCCTAAGTTCTGTACTGACAGAACAGAGGATCCGGCGGATGTCAATAAAAGGATCAGAGAGATGTGAGTTCCACAGGAACTCACATCTGATCTGATTTCAGACCCACTTGAAGTTGTCCTTTCCGGCCCCGATCTCGAAATGGCATTTCACGATGCCGAGATCGACCTTCGCATATGCTCCCATGCCGGCCTTGGACGACACCCTGTCGCCGTCGAGAGTGAAGCGGAATTTCTGCTGATTCATGGCGGTCGGAGCGAGCATTGCCGCTTCCATCCCGTTCTTGAACCATTCGGGCATCTCGCCTGTGACGCTGCAAAGTTTCTCCATCGGCTTGCTGTTGTGAGGATTGCCCTGCTTCAGTCCATAGCCCAATGCGATGACGAGATGGAGCTTCTCCCTGTCCCCGACCGTATATGCCGTCTTGATCTTCGAGAATGTCAGAGCGACCCAGCATGTATTGAGACCGAGTTGCTGTGCCAAAAGCACCAATTGCTCGCCGTAATATCCGCACTTTTCGTCCGCGTCCTTCGGACCCACCAGTGCGATATAATTCTTCACGCCGCTGAATTTGCCATAGTGGGCCATTGTGCCGTCGAAGGCCTTCGGTTCATTCAGTACGAGTTGGATGCGGAGACCGCTTTCGCGGTTGCATTCGCCCACCTTGTCACTCAGAGCCTTGATGGATTCGGCCGGGATCTCCCTGTCGTCGTACTGCCTGACGCTGTGGCGTTCTTTCATCGCTTCTTCTATCGTGATCGTTTTATCTCCCCCTATTCTTTGATATCATTCTATCTTGTGCATACGCATGACACCGGCCGCATCCGTTAGGACCTTGATGAGAGAATCCAACGACATTGTGTCGGTGTCGAAATAGTAGTAGTTCATGGTGCCGTCCTTGCGGACCTTCACAATCCCGGCATCCTTCAGGATCTGAAGGTGATGCGATACGGCCGGTCTCGACAGATGCGTCGCTTCGGTTATCTCGCCCACGCGGGCCCCGCTGCACTTCTTCATCTTCATCATCGCGAGGATCAGCCCCTGACGGCTCTCGTCGCCGATGGCGATCAATGTCTTGCGGCATTTTTCGATTTCCGTCGCGAGCTGGTCTATCTTCGATGATATCTCTTCGGATTCGTCTTGATGGTTCATGTGCTTAAACCAATGAACAAATAATCGTATTTAGAATCACGCGTAGAACAAACGAGAGTTGTGGGTCTGTTTCATCCCTTTTTACTTTTAGGCTCCGGCAGATCGTCAATAATGGCCTCGAGCAGCCCTGCTAAGAACTTTTTATCGCCGATATCTTCCACCAGGAGCATCTCTTTCGCTCCCTCGTAAGGAACTGCGAACGGTGCTTTTCCAAGGTATTCTACGGCAGACCGGACAGGTTTCACCATGAAACGGTCATCGTAGATACCGCCGACTATCTTCCCGCGATAGTAGATTATGAATTCGCCCATCATCGGCCTGTATGCGACATCATCGAGATCTGAAAGCTGTCCGAGGATGTGTTCTAGAAATGCTTTGCTCGAAGCCATTGCGGATCACGGACACAGATACAGCATATTCATGTTATAATCTGTTTGGATTTTGATGATCATCGGATGATCCCACAGCAAATAACGTTTTTGACCGCCGGTGAATAATTGCGCACAGTTTGAATACAGCTTTTACAATTCAGAAATACCCAGTTCGGTCATATTGAATTCTACAAACTACCTAACACTTTACTCACAAACTACCGAACGAAATTATAATAAATAACCGAACAGATTATGATGGAAGGGTGACTGCACATACCATGGCTGGAAAATATCTGCCTAGAATCGTTGACGATGTCCTTGATTTCAAATTGAAAAGTAAAGGAGCCGTTTGGATCAAAGGACCTAAATGGTGCGGTAAATCCACCACCGCCAAAAGATTCGCTAAAACTTCCATCATGATGCAGGATGAAGATACCAGAGAACAGAATACCCAATTGGCGAAGATCTCCCCTTCGACTTTCCTCAAGGGCGACACGCCGCTTCTCATCGACGAATGGCAAACGATCCCGTTCATATGGAATCAGATCAGGACCGAAGTAGACAGACGCGGTGAATTCGGTCAGTTCATATTGACCGGATCCGTTGTTCCGGATGATAAAGCACTGAGCGAACAGCACAGCGGGACAGGACGCATCACGGACCTTGTCATGCGGCCTATGACGCTTTTCGAATCAAAAGAAAGCGACGGCTCCATATCGTTGTCCGATCTTTTCAACAATAAATCAATTAATTCATCGAAATGCGACAAGGATATCATAGATTATGCCTTCTATACCGCAAGAGGCGGATGGCCTTTGGCCATAGGCAAAAAACGGGAGATCGCACTCCAGCAGGCGATCGACTACTATGACGGCATAACAGAATCGGATCTATCCGATTCAGATGGGGTCAAACGCGATCCCGAGAGGGTCAAACTGCTGTTGCGGTCATATGCACGGAATTGCTCAACGCAGGCGAATAATTCCACCATAAGGAAGGATATGCTGTCCAACGAGAACTGCACCCTCGACGTTGACACGGTCGCGTCATACGTCAAAGCCCTGAAGAGACTGTACGTCGTGGAAGAATCCGAATCATGGAACCCCAATTTACGGTCGAAGACGGCTATAAGAACATCGAACACCAGGTATTTCGTGGATCCGTCGATAGCCTGCGCCGCACTTGGGATCGGACCCGAGGGGCTTATCGGGGATCTCAGAACGTTCGGATTGCTTTTCGAGAATCTTTGTCTCAGAGATCTCAGAGTATATTCTGACAGGATCAGCGGTACCGTAAAACATTTCAGGAACAGCTCCGGAAGAGAATCCGATGCCGTGATTACACTGAGAGACGGAAGATGGGGGGCTGTCGAGGTCAAATTAGGCAGTTCGGAATTGATAGATGAAGGGGCCGAAAGCCTATTGGCTCTGAACGATGACATTGATTCCGAGAACAAAGCTTCGTTCCTCATGGTCCTGACAACGACAAATGCAGCATACAGACGTGAGGACGACGTATGGGTCGTCCCGCTCGGCTGCCTGGGCCCGTGAGCCGTTGCCTTGCATAACGGCGACGATCCCTTTTCTGTCAGGGGCATTGCCATGATCTTGACATCCCCGTTTGAAATTTAGACAAGGGTTCTATCGTGTTTAATAATTGACTTGTCAATTAATATACCACCGATACTATCTGCCGCCGATGGCAGAACTATCGCAAAAACAATGCAACATCACGCTGGCGATCATGGCATTCGTCGCTCTGATGGTAATGTTCATAGACATAATGCTGGTGCCGGCGATACCGCAGATAACAATGAACTTCCCGGATCAGAAGTCGTGGGTGTCCTGGATCCTGTCCATCTATCTGCTGGTGGGTGCGGTGATGAACCCGATCATCGGAAAGATGGCGGACATATACGGAAAGAAACGCATGCTGATGATCACTTTCTCCATCTACACTGCTGGTCTGATAGGGTGCGCGGTATTCAATTATGATTTCTGGCTGCTCTTGGCATTCCGCGCATTGCAGGGCGTTGGCCTCACGATGTTCCCCATCTTCTTCGGGATCATCAGGGATACTTTCCCTAAACCGAAGATACCTGTCGCCATAGGCGTGGTCAGCGCAATGTTCTCCATCGGCGTGTCGGTAGGTCTTCTGGGCGGCGGATGGATAGTCTCCGTGTTCGATTGGAAGTACTGCTACTACATCGTGGCCCCGCTGTTCGTGGTCATGCTGCCGATAATATACTTCATGATCAAAGATGCAGGTGTCCTCGCGGAAGGAAGAAGGATCGACGTCACCGGCGCCGCGCTGCTGAGCGGGTCCATTCTGTCCGTGCTCGTGGCGATGACCCTGCTCGAGGACGGCGGTCTGTCCGACCCTGTGATCCTGACGTGTCTCGCATTGTTCGCGGTCATGCTCGTCGCATTCGTATCGTGGGAAAGGAAGACGAAGGAACCTCTCGTCAAACTGAGTCTGCTCGCCGGGAACGGGGCCGGGGCGCATGTGACCGCATTCCTCTTCGGAATAGCCATGTTCATGCTCTTCCAGACGCTTCCGTATCTGCTGATGTCATCGAAGACCATCGGCGGATTCGATATCAAAGATACGTTCGATGTCGGGCTTGTCATGATACCCATGGCGATAATGGGTGTCATCTTCGGACCTATGTCGGGCAAGTGGTGCAAGAAGAAAGGGATGTCGATCAAGGTCCTGGCGGCCGGTATGGCCGCATTCGCTATAGGGGACCTGATGCTCGTGCTGTTCCACAGCGAACTCTGGATGATCGTCCTCGCGATGGCGGTCTCCGGAGTTGGCAACGCTCTGGCGATGGTGTCGATGATCAACGTCGTCGTGGAAACAA
Source organism: uncultured Methanomassiliicoccales archaeon (assembly GCA_964640935.1). Classification (GTDB taxonomy): domain Archaea; phylum Thermoplasmatota; class Thermoplasmata; order Methanomassiliicoccales; family Methanomethylophilaceae; genus CAZXIY01. Next base: position 775 of record CAZXIY010000061.1, on the reverse strand, counting down.
GCCCGGGCGAGGATTTCGGGATATCGTCGGGCATGAACACCATGTTCCGTCTCATCGGCGGGTCCATCGGGCCGGTGCTCGGGACCATGATACTTTCCAATTACGCATTGGGAGGAATGTTCGCGTACGGTATCGAAGGATATGTCTGGACATGGGTGGCCGGAGCGCTGTTCTGCGTGATGGGGTGCATATCGGCGTATCTGCTCAAACCCAAACAGGATGTCACCGATCCATCGCTTCATTGACCTTGGACCACAGATCGTTCCATGATCTGCGTTCATCGTCATCGAGGCACGAGAGGAGTTCCTCGGTCACCGCCGCGGTCTTCTCCCTGATGAATCTGCATGCATCCTCTCCTTTGGGGGTTAGTCGAATGCTGTACTCCTTGCATCCGGAGGCGGTATCCTCGACGAAACCCCCGTCCATTAGTTTGGATATCACCCTGGTCGTATGAGCGCGGTCCATGCCGACCTTGGCCGTGAGCGTCTTGAGAGAGATGCCCTCGTTCATGGAAAGGACCATTATGTAGGGTACGAACGCAGATGTGATGCCGTGCTCCTTGAGAAGGTCGTTGATATGTCTCTCGTAATATCTCTTCATCCTGCCCGGACACTGTTCCGAAAAATCATATCTGCCCTGTTCGCCCATGATCGGCAGATGGCGGGCAGCGATTTATACTCTAGCCATTGCGAACTTTATCGCACGGATGTCGATTTCAGAATGATTCGGGGGGCCACGACCGTTCGCAGAGGAAAATATTCATAGATTCGTGCTG
>CAZXIY010000060.1:0-7011 GCA_964640935.1 uncultured Methanomassiliicoccales archaeon | reverse complement strand
GCGGAAATATGCCACTAGGTGATCCGCACGGCGGGAAATTCGAGTATACGACCGAGGGTCTTCCGCACGGTCTCGCGGCTGTCGCGATCCCGTCCAGGGATGTCGCCCGTTCCGTAAGATTCTATAACGGGCTTCTCAAAATGGAGATAATGTCCCAGAACGAGGACGAAGCGATCCTGAAGAACGGGGACTCATATGTCATGATAAAGAAGAGCCAGAAGGTCGGCGTCGACACAGGCGTCTTCCTCAGAACGGACAGCCCGTATGATCTGCACAGGCGTCTCGTGGATGAAGGCGTCATATTCGTGATCGATCCCAAAAAATGTCCGCTGGGTCTCATGACATCCTTCAGGGACGACGACGGCAACGTGATCTATGCATTGGAATTGCAGATCTGATTTCAGTTCAAAAGAAATACCGTGCGGACCGGATCTCACCGGCCCGCACATTGTTCATTCAGTTTCCGACGTTCGCTTTCGATATGGCGTCGTCGATCTCTTTCTTGAGGTTCTCGGGCAGGCCTCTTATGCCTCCGACGAGGAATCCTCTGACAATCATGCTGACGGCATCGTCCTCGGAGAGACCGCGTGACATCAGATACTCGATCTGATCCCTGGCTATCTTTCCGACAGCGGCCTCGTGCGTCATCTCGACGTCGGCCACGGTGGCCTCGAGCTCGGGTATCGCCTCGGTAGAGCCGCCGTCCTCGAGAACTATGCTCCTGCATTCAAGGTGTGCCTTCGCGCCGGCGCTGTTGCCGACGAGACGGCCGCGGGCGACCATTCTTCCGCCGCGCGTGATGCTCCTGGACATGATCTCCGCACTCGTTCCGGGCGCATTGAGTATCACAGATCCGCCGGTATCTATATCTGAATTCTTATGAGCCAGACATATGGTATTGAACCTGCATGTCGAGTTCTCGCCGTTCAGATATGCGACCGGGAAGCTCTGAAGCGTGCCCACCGGATTGAGGAGAACGTAGTTGTTCACATAGCTCGCGTTCTTTCCGAGTATCGCGACGGTCCTCGGGCGTACGGCGGTCTTGCTGCTCCAGTTGTGTATCATCGAGAACGAGAGCGATGCCCCGTCCTTGACGAATATCTCTGACACGCCGACGTGCAGAGCGTCGTTGGCGTGATGCGTCGTCGTGCATCCGGTGATGATCTCCAGCGATGCCCCTTCGTCGATTATTATGATGTTGTGGAGATTCTGTATCGACTTGTTCTTGTTGAGCATCATGCACGTCTGCACAGGATCCTTGATCTTGTATCCGGCTTTGACGTGGATGAAGTATCCGTCGGAATCCTCGAGATACGTCTTCGCGGTGTATTTGTCCTTGGTCGGATCGACGGCCTTCCAGTTGTAATCCTTGAGCCAATCGTATTTGGCAAGAGCGTCCTTGGTGGACATGATCTCCACGCCCTCCTGCTGTTTGTTGGTACAGTGGCTCATGCCGTTATCGATGAATATTATCGTCCCCGAGCGTCCGCTCTCGTCGGATATTATGCCGACGTTGTTCATGCGGTCCTTGAGGTTGTCGTCCGTATTTTCGAGATCGCTGATCTTCTCGGAGTCCTTGGCCCCTTCCGAATATTCGGCAATGTCGACATCCGGTCCGAAGGCCCCTTTCTTGTCGAGTGCCTTCTTTATTCCATCTTCACCATTCTGCATGATATGCACTCTCCGTAACCTCTTTCTCTGATGTCCTTGAGTATGTCCGACGGGCGTCCCGTGCAGCGTATCGTTCCTTCTTTCAGCACGTATGCCTTGTCGGCTCCGATGTAATCCAATATCTGACCCGTATGCGTGATAACGAGCGACGATACATGTCTGTCCGATTTGTTCGTACAGCCTCTGCATTTCCCGTCGGTCGGCGGATAGAGGAGCTCGTGGACCTTCTTTCCGATGAGGTCTATGCTCTCGAGGTCGACTCCAGATTCAGGCTCGTCGAGAAGGACGAAGTCCGGTTTCTGCGCGGTGAGTTGCAGCAGCTCGGATCTCTTGATCTCCCCTCCCGAGAATCCTACGTTCACATCCCTCTGAAGGAAATTCGACATGCGGAACTCTCCCGCAGCTTCGACGGCGTCCTTGCTGCCCTTGGCGGCGGCCTTGACGAGGTCGCCGAGCTTCACGCCCACGACGTTCGGGGGTCTCTGCATCATCATACCGATGCCCATCCTCGCACGTTCGTCGACAGGCAGGGACGTTATGTCCTTTCCTTTGAAAATGATCTTTCCCTCGGTAATCTTGCATGTTCCGTATCCCATGATGGCCGCGAGGAGAGTCGATTTCCCCGATCCGTTCGGTCCGAAGAGCACGCATGTCTCTCCGTCCCTGATGCTAAGGCTGACGCCTTTGAGGATCTCTCTCCCGCCTGCTTCAACATGGAGGTTCTCAATCTCCAACATTATCTCACCTTGGGGGAACTAGGTTACTCATTGTTAATAAGTATTTGTTCACAATAGTTAATTTGGTCGAAGGACATGTGCCTTCCGACGGCGGAATGATGCCGTCGGACGTCCCGATCATCCGAACTTCCCCGATATGTACCTCTCGGTGAGCTCTTCCGCCGGGTGCCTGAACACATCGTCGGTATCTCCGAATTCGACCATCTTCCCCAGATACATGAATCCCGTGCGGTCGCTTATGCGCGATGCCTGCTGCATATTGTGCGTGACTATCGCCACAGTGTAGTCCTTCTTCAGCTCTGTCGCCAGATTCTCGATCTTGTTGGTGGCGATCGGGTCCAATGCCGAAGTGGGCTCATCCATCAGTATCACGTCCGGGGATACGGCCAGCGTCCTTGCTATGCACAGCCTCTGCTGCTGTCCACCGGAAAGGGCCATGGCCGATCCTTTAAGATCGTCCTTGACCTCATCCCAGAGGGCGGCCTGCCTGAGAGATCTCTCTACGATCTCGTCCAGTTCCTTCCTGTCCTCATTCCCGTGTATCTTGGGGCCGTAGGCCACGTTCTCCCACACCGACATCGGGAACGGGTTCGGTTTCTGGAATACCATCCCGATGCGCGTGCGTAGTCCGTTGACATCCGTGTCCCTGTCGCATATGTTATTCCCGGAGAATTCTATGCAGCCCTCCTCTCTGCATCCGTTCACCAGGTCGTTCATCCTGTTCATGCTCCTGAGGAGCGTGGATTTCCCGCAGCCGGACGGTCCGATCAATGCCGTGATCTTATTGCGTCCGATCTTCAGGTCCACATTATGGAGGACCTGTTTCTCGCCGTACCAGACGTTGAGTCCTCTTACATCTACTATGTTTTCTTCCATTGTATCAGAACCTTGTTCTCTTGTTGTTGCGGTGCCTGATCAGCGATGCTGCCGCGAACATGCTCAGCACCATGATCAGAAGCACCAACGCGGTACCGTATTGTGCGGTCTCGGATCCGGGGACCTCTGCCGAAAGATAGTACAGATGATACGGCAAGGCCATTATCGGGTCGAATATCGACGACGACATCGTGCCTTGGAATGCGACGGCGGCGGTGAACATTATCGGGGCGGTCTCTCCGGCCGCGCGTCCGAGACTGAGGATCGTCCCCGTCATCACGCCGCTCAGAGCGGCCGGGAGAACGACCTTGACGATGGTCTGCCATTTCGTTGCCCCCATGGCCATCGATGCCTCGCGCAACTCGTTGGGGACTGCGGACACGGATTCCTCCGTCGTCCGTATTATGGTCGGGACGATCATCATCGCCAGGGTTATGCATCCGCCGATGAGCGAATAGTTCCATCCGAAGTATATGACGAAAGCAGCCATTCCGAACAATCCGAAGACGATCGACGGCGTTCCGCTCAGGATGTCTATCGCGCTCCTGATGTGACCCGTGATCCTCGAATTCCCGGCGTATTCCGACAGGTATACGCCTGTCGCGATACCGATGGGCAATGCTATCACCAATGTACCCGCGATGAGCTTCAGCGTCCCGACGATAGCCGGGTAGATCCCTCCGCTCCTTCCGCCGTCAGACGGATAAGCGGTCAGGAAATCCCACGATATGGCCGGGATGCCCTTGACGACGATATCCCCGATTATTATGACGAGTATCGCGCAGACCGCGATCATGACCGCGGTCATCGATGCAGTTGCCGTACGCTCTCTTGTATTCGGGCCGATCTTCCGCGAACAGGAAGAGACGGCGACGTATGCGCATGTAAGTGCGAACCCGGATACCAATGCGATCCAGGGGGCCGTCAGCAGCGATATCATCGCAGACGAGAACAGGAATATGCATGCGGCCATGAGGATCTTCCTGACCGTCCTTTTCGCATGCGGTCCGATGCCTATGAGAGATCTCCTCTTCGCATCGATCGTTCCCATCCTTATCTTCGATCTCTTTATGACGTACTTCGCGGCGAGATTGATTGCCAGAACCATTATCATGAGTATCAGTGCCAGCAGGAACAGGGCGGACTGGTGCGTGCTTCCTGCTACGACCTCCGGCATCTCGAGCGCGAGCGACGCCGTGAGCGTCCTTACGAGCGAGAATATGTTCCAAATAGGTTCCGGGAATATCGCAGAATTGCCGGTGACCATCATCACGGCCATCGTCTCCCCTATCGCCCTGCCTACACCGAGCATCACTGCGGCGACGATCCCGGAGGTTGCGGCGGGGATGACGACGTTCCTGATGGTGTCCCATCTCGTGGCCCCCATAGCCAGGGACGCTTCTCTGTAGGATCTCGGGACGGCTCTGAGAGCATCCTCGGACACAGAGATTATCGTGGGGAGAGCCATGATACCCAGCAGTATGGAGCCGGCGAGCCATGACGATCCGAATAAAAGGTTGTCAGGGAAAGTTTGTCTTAGGAACGGCACCAGGACGACCAATCCGAAGAATCCGTAGACTACGGACGGTATCCCGGCGAAGATCTCGCATATCGATTTCAGAGGGGCCTTGATCCTTTCGGGGGCCATTTCCGAGATGTATATCGCCGCACCCAATCCGAGCGGTATGGATATGACCATCGCTCCGATGGTGACCAGCACCGTGCCGGCGATGAGAGGCAGCGATCCGTATTCTCCGGAGAGCGGAGCCCAGTTCACGCCGGTGAGGAAATCGATAATCCCGATGTCCCCGATGGCCTTGGTGCTGTTGGCAAATATGAATGCGATGATCGACACAATCATCAGGACGGTTATCGACGCGATCGCGATCAGCGCGTATCTGACGATGCGGTCGCCGTCGATCCTTCCGATGATGCCGTTCCGGTCTTCGTACATCTGCGGCACCTTTAGGCACTCAGCGGGACGAAACCCTCTTCCTCTACGATCCTCTGTCCTTCGGGACCGAGGATCCATTCTATCAGGACGGATGCGCTTCCGGTGGCCTCTCCCTTTGTGGCAAGGACGAGATTCCTCTGTATCGCGTATGTGCCGTCCAATACGGTCGCCTCGGAAGGCATGACGCCGTCGACCATCACGATCTTGATCTTATCCGGGGATGCGGATTCCGCTGCGCTGAGACTGACGTATCCGATACCGCCGGATGTCGTGCTGACAGCCGTCGTGACACCGCCGGTGGACGGGAACAGGGAGACCTGGGTCTTCATGGTCCATCCCGAAACGGTCTTGGACATCATTCCGTCGAAGCACTCGCGGGTGCCGGATCCTTCCTCTCTGGCGAAGACTGCGATACTCATCGAGTTGCCACCGACCTCATTCCAATTCGTTATCTCCCCGTTGTAGATCTTCGCAATTTGATCGAGGGTCAGAGAATCGACGCCAGTCACGGAGCTGTTGATGATGATCGAGACTGCATCCTTGCCGATCGTATACTGCACGAGACCGCCGGATGTCTCGCTTTCCTTCAGATCTCTGGAGAGCATACCGATGTTGAAGGTCCCGTTGATCGTTGACGACGCACCGACGCTGGACCCTCCGCTGCTGACGTTCATTCTGATACCGGATATGTCCTCGAAGGTCTCTTGGAAGGAGACCATCAGCGGCTGTACCGTTGACGAGCCGCCTATGTTCAAAGTGATCTTGTTGCTGTCGGAATGGTTGTTCCCGACGGCAGCAAATGTGCCTGCAATGCAGACTACCGCAGTGATTAGTATCGCTGCGATGATTTTTTGGTTGCTGTTCAAGGTATTTTCACCTTGGATCGAAGATTTCCGAATATTGTATATAGCTATTCGACATATTATATAGTACAATATATTGTAATAAATAGAATAAATATACAACATATAGTTATACGATGAATGGATATGTGACATCCATGGATGTCAGAAGGATCCAGATGACCGGAGGGTCGTCGTTCATCGTCACGCTTCCCAAGGATTGGATACTTTCGAACGGATTGAAGAAGAACGATCCCGTAAGCATAACGCAGCAGAGCGACGGCAGTCTCAATGTCGCATCCGCAGGTGTTGTGAAGACCGCACGCCACGACAGCAAAAGGATATGCGTGGACGGGGTGGACGATCAGGAGTTCCTGTTCAGGATGCTTCTCGGAGCGTATATGGCCGGCTACAGCACCATCGAGGTCTATTCCGACGACGGTCTCACCGGCATGGATATGGACGTTATCGAGAGGTTCGTCCGCATAGCGATAGGGCTGGAGATCCTGGAAGGCAACGACAGCAGCGTCACAATCAAGGATCTCGTCGACCCGTCGGAGATGAAGCTTGACAAGAGTTTCGGAAGGATGGTATTCCTGGTGAGGAACATGCTGACGGACACGTTCTCTGCTGTGAAGACAGGGGATAAAGGGAAGTTCAAAGCGGTGTCCGCAAGGGACAGGGAGGTGGACCGTCTGGAATGGATGATCACACGTCAGACGAATATGTCCCAGAGCGATATCTCGGTTGCGAAGAAGATGGGATTGGATCCCTGCGAGACGACGAAACTGTACACCCTGTGCAGGATAGTAGAGAGGATAGGCGATCACGCGACATCCCTGGCTGAAAACTGTGGATCCATGGCAGGGTCGGCGGTATTCGAGGAAATGAGGGAGGAGATCTTGGAGCTAGGCGGCAAGATCGTCGCTTC
>CAZXIY010000059.1:0-7192 GCA_964640935.1 uncultured Methanomassiliicoccales archaeon | reverse complement strand
ATTTATTTCATATCCTCCCCTTTGCCGTTCGATACCCTAGAATACCTGCGTTCCGTTCTATCGTTCATGATATCGATCGAAGGGCTGGAGAATCCCGAAAGACAGCGCGAACTCGATCCGAACGGATCTCTGAAACGCGCAGGAATAAATGACAATTCGATCGTCTGCGGTATCGGGGCCGGCACCGGAGCATTCACCTTCCCGGCAGCAAAGATCTCGAAGGGTCCCGTGTACGCACTGGATGTCCTGGACGAGATGCTGGATTTCATAGAATCCAAGAAGAAGAAACTCGGTATCGACAACATCGTGACGCGGAAGGTCACATCCGAAAGACTTCCTATTGATGACGGCGAATGCGACATCGCCCTGATGGTGACCGTACTGCACGATATCGATGATAAGGAAACAATGATGTCTGAGGTCAGAAGACTCTTGAAAAAGGGCGGCAGACTCCTGATCATCGAGTTCTATCCCGAAGGGACCAAAGAACGCGGTCCGCCGGCATCGATAAGGATATCAGAGGACTTTGTCGAGAAGATCGCCGCAAGACACGGCTTCGATACCCTGGAGAAATTCCGTCTCTCGAACGACCTGTATGGCATGGTCTTCTCAAAAGAATGAATATCAGTCGTAACTGAACGATCATTCGTCCGGCATATCGTCGTCATCAAGCGGGCTTTCGCGGATACCGGGTCTTCCGCACAATCCCTCTGTGCGTATGACCTCGCCCCCCATCTTCTCCCTTATCTCCGTAAGAAGACGGACCAGGCTTTCGCGGTCCACCGTCTCTGTGGCGAGTCTTCTGCGATATCCTCTGCATCTGTGGTAGCCGGCAACGAACCTCGGGGCGAAACTGCGCATCCTTCTTATCGCGGTCTCCTCTCCTTTCTCCCGGATCAGCACATCCGCCAGCGATATGCACCAATCCATCTGCTGCGAAACGTTCGGATTCGGTAGTTTTTCCCCTGTGCGGAAATAATGGTCTATCTGTGTAAGAAGGAAGGGGTTCCCCACGCCGCCGCGTGCGACCATGACCGCCGACGCTCCGGTTATCCTTACGGCCTCGATCGCATCCTCCAGCGAGTATATGTTCCCTGATATCACCAGGGGCACGGACATCTCGGACTGCAGGCCTTCTACAAGATCGTAATGCGGCGAACCGGAATAACGTTCCTCCACGGTCCTCACATGCAACGCGATCGCGTCCGCACCCGCACTCGTCAGTTCGTCGATTACCTGCCTGAAATTGATCTTCTTCCCATCCTGTCCGAGGCGTATCTTTGCGGTCACGGGCACATCGACCGCGGCTTTCACGGAACGGACCATATCCCCGCATCTTACGGGATCCTTCATCATAGCGGAACCGGACCCGTTGCGTATGACCTTCTTGGCAGGACATCCCATATTTATGTCGAAGAAATCTATGTTCGGGTTCCTGCGGATAGCTTCCGCGGCCGCTTTCGCGACTATTTCAGGATCGCTTCCGAACAGCTGCAATCCCGTGGGGTAATTGCGGTCGAAATCGACATACATCATCGTCTTTTCGATGCTGTGTATTATGCCGACATCGGAAACCATCTCGCTGACGGACACGGCGGAACCGAACGGTTTCATGAACTCTCTGTATCCGCTCGACGTCACGCCGGACATCGGCCCCAGGACAACGCGTCCGTCGATATCGAGATCGCCAATCTTCCACATTCTGAATCGCCCATACTCTCCGCATTTATCGAATTTGCGCAGACCGTGACCGTCGATGCGGCAGCGTTAAACTCCCCTTTCCATGAATCATTTAAAATCGTAACGAGAAGATTCCTTCTGCATGGGGTCTTTGAACAGTGTGAGATTGAAGACGATCACTGTGATTTTGGTCGTCTTGATGATCGCGGGCGTCACAGCAGCGGGATATCATATACCCCTTACAGCCAATCATCCTACGGCCTGACGCTTTACGCTCAGTGGGGTGTCGGATCCGCCATATGACCTCTCAGCCATCGAAAGGAGATATGCAGTTTCCGCAGCCCGTTATCGACAAAGAATACTCTTTTGCTCAGACGGATCGGTTCGCTGAGTGCTTCCGAGCACGGCGCCGGTCTGATGACTCTGCAACTGTATCGGCCGCCGATCTCCGGATATGAGCACACATTCGTCCAGGAATGTCCAGCGGTTCTGAAATCACATCATCCGATCGAATAACGCCGTATCGGTTTCTCTTTCTTACCGATGTACCGCAGGACAAATTAAAATCCGATTTATAGTATGAAGTGTGTTGCCCGTTGGCTCATGGAAGACGTAATGCTTCTGACGCTGATGGCAACGTTCACGCTTGTCGCCGGGATATGCTCAATCGTGTTCAACAGACTGAAAATGCCGCCGCTAATAGGTTATCTCGTGGCCGGCATCGTCATCGCCAACGTCTTCACGATGACTTCCGATTGGGAATTCGTCATCAGCATGCTTTCGAGCATCGGCCTGGTCATGCTGATGTTCAGCATAGGGATGGAGATCGACATCTCCAATGTGCGTTCCCGCGGGATCTTTGCGATCAAGATAGCCATGATACAGCTGCCGCTACTGGTAATCGGCGGCATGATTATCGGGCCGATGCTGGGATTCAACATGGTTCAGAGCATCGCTCTCGGCGCCATAATATCGGGATCGAGCACCGCGGTGGTCCTGGCCGTTCTGAAATCGCAGGCAAGGTTGGACCCCGATCATATCGAACTTATCATTCTGATCACGGTCATGGAAGATATCGGACAGGTTATCATACTGTCCATAATAACGCCGATATTGGCCGGATCGTCGATGAATCTGAACAGCCTCATCGTCATGATCATCAGCATAGTGATCTTCATGGTCGTCAGCCTGTTCATCGGACTCAAATTCATGCCGCGCATCATCGATTGGATCTCCAAGAGCGTACCTACAGAGGTGCTTGTCATCTTCTCCGTCGGTCTGGCATTCGGCATGGCATTGCTCTCCATCAAGGTCGGGCTGTCCATGGCGATAGGCGCGTTCCTGATGGGTCTTATGATCTCCCCGTGCAAATCCAGAAAAGAGATCACGCAGCAGATCGAACCGATGAAGAACCTTTTCATGGCGATGTTCTTCATCTCGGTAGGTATGGAGGTCAAGGTCGAGGTCATCACTCAATGCATCTGGCTCATCCTTGCGATATACATAATATACGCCGTTCTCAAAACGACCACTGTCGCATTCGGATACTGGGTTTGCAATACTGACGGGAAGACAGGCTTCCTGTCTGCCATAAGCCTTGTCGCCATGGGAGAATTCGCATTCATCATCGCCAAGGAAGCGTACAACTACGGTGTCGTGAGTCAATACTTCTACACATCCGTTGTCGGTGCCGCCCTCCTGTCCATGATCGTGCTGCCGCTACTGACACGTTATTCTGAAAAGATGTGGGACACAGGTGTGCGTTTATGTCCGAATTTCCTAAGGAACGGCGTTAACAGGCTAGATGCGGGACGCGACCACATTTACAAGCAGATAAACATCTCGTCAAAGATGTCGCAGGATGCATTCCACAAAGGGATCAACCATGCATACTTCGACATCCTGCTGATCGCGTTCCTGCAGATCGCGTTCTATTGGCTGATACCTGTGGCGAGCGATTGGCTGTTCGACGCATTCGGCGTGTCGCTCCTGATGTGGCAATTCGTCCTCGTGATATCCAATATATTGGTGCTTATCCCCCCAGCGGCCTATCTTATCAAGAGCACGAAGTTCCTCAGCGGAATAATCATATCTAGTTCCGAATACGAATACAACGCCGATTTGAAATCGGGAAAGAAAACGATATACCAATCCGTATTAGAAGTCAACACTCTCTTAGTGGCTCTTGCGATCTCGTTCATGATAGTATTCATAGTTCCGAACCCGCTCGGAGTGGTCGAACACTTCCTCTGTCTGGTCATAGCCCTGGTGCTTGTATCTTTGGCATACATAATGTACCGCAGAAAATCCAAATCGGGTACGAAAAAGACAAAAACCGGAAAAGGCAAAGGATATCAGGATCCGATACCCGTTACGACCGTTGCTTCAGGCGAAGACGATCCTTCCGAGGGATCGGAAACAAAGACCGTCGATGACGGGGGCGAAAAACCGAAGAAAGAGAACGATGACGATGATTCGCTCCTGTGAGAACTGTTCGACGTTAGTATTTTATCCCACATCGGCTGTAATCTAGGCATAGGAGAGCGAAGACATGTATTGCAAGAACTGCGGAGCAAAGGTCGAGGATGGACAGGCGTTCTGTGCCAGTTGCGGCCAGAAACAATATTATTCCGACTCGCCGTCCGGCGGCGTATCAGGCAATACGAATACCAACAGCACCAACTATGGCGTCGGCGTGAAGAAGGTAAATAAGATCGTCTATGCCCTTTTCGCGATACTGCTCGGAAGTCTCGGTATACACAGATTCTACTCCGGCAAGATAGTTTCAGGCATCATTTACATCCTCTTCTGCTGGACCGCGATACCAGGTATACTCGGCATAATCGAGGGCATCCTTGCATTGCTCAAGGATGCCGATGCCAACGGAGATATCGTTGTGGATCCGGATTCATACTTCCTCTGAATCTGAATCACTGCCGTTATAATGTAAAACGGCAATGGCCTCCGTCATGCCCTTCAAGTATGGCAAGCTGAGAGACGCGATCGTCGCCGCGGTAAGAAAGGACGTCGAAGGAAAAGATATCGGCGTGGCCTTCTCCGGCGGATTGGATTCTGGGCTCGTAGCCGCCATAGCGAAGAGATATGCCAGATCTGTGACCCTGTACACATGCGGCACCGACAAGGCATTCGATGTGACGATGGCAAAGGACCTATCCGAAAGATTGGACCTTCCATGGGTGCATGCAGCGATATCCAAGCGTAATATGGAGATACGCATCCGCGACTTCATCGCCGCCACCGGCGTATCTGACCCGTTCACCATATCATACGAGATGCCGCTGTTCTGCGTCTGCATGGAATCTAAGGAGAGTCTGATCCTTTCAGGACAGGGATCCGACGAGTATTTCATGGGCTGCGCGAAGTTCGTGGATCAGCCGGATCATGATTACGAATCGATGAGGGACGCCAGCGTCGAAAGACTTCTCACCGTATCCGTTCCATGTGAAAAGATGATCATAGGCCATTTCGGGAAGACCATATCATACCCGTACCTCGACCCCATTGTCATTTCCGATATTGACAAGCTGGATCCGGCCGACCTCAGACCCAAGGATATGGATTCGAGAAAATCCGTTCTCAGAGATATCGCAGAGGATCTCGGTTATCCTGTCATCGCCGGAAGACAGAAGAAATCATCTCAATACGGTTCCGGTACAACTGACATAATACGCGCGATAGCCCGCGAGAAAGGCATGATGTACAACCAATACATCGCTTCCGTATACGACAGCGTCACATCCGGAACGACACCGACAGAGAGAGGGTCCCTCGTCAGCGTCCGCATGGATTCGGTCATCAAGGCCAAGGCAGAAGAGATACTCAGAAAGAACGGGATGTCGCCGTCCGAAGCGATGGAGATCGTCTATCGCAGGATCATAGAAGATGACGGAGTAGGATCGCTGAAGAAGTGATCGCCCGTCTGTTTCGATCACCATAGCTTTTTGCTGATAATCCCTAATCTGCAGTCTTAAACTATTGTTATATATAACTATCTATTTTTCTCACGTCTTATTTAAATAATACACAATTATTAACGCCCTAAAGACTTTAATAATGTGAAACGGACCCAATCTTGCGTTCCTATAAGGAAGGGTTAAAAATGACGACCGAGGTTAATGTATCGAATACACTGAGCCATGATGTTCTCATTGGCGTGGGATACACCAGCCAGCATTTCATTCGATGGGTGACCGATATGAATTCTTCAACAATCGTCGAAACGATACGCGATATGATCGTTTCAATGGATTTCAGTTCCGTGCATTCGGCTGTCGAAAAAGCCCTGGACGAAGGCGTAGAACCAAAGGATATCATACAATTGGCACTGGAACCCGGTATCACAACGATAGGGAAGATGTTCGATGACGGATCGATCCATCTTCCGACCGTTGTATCTGCGTCGAATATGATGGATGACATTCTGATCTTGCTTAAGGAACGTTCCGACGACAAAGAGGACGGAGCTTACGGCCGGGTCGTTGTCATAATGGGCACCGTGGAGAACGACATACACGAGATCGGCAAGAACATCTGCGTGGCAATGCTCAGAAGTTCCGGATTCTATGTCATCGATCTAGGTTGCGACGTCCCCGCATCCAAATTCCTGGATGCCGCCGTCAAATATCATTCGAAGATCGTCGCAGCCTCCGCTCCGATGTCGACCGCCCTCTGCGTTCAGAAGGATCTGGTATCGCAGGCCAAGGAGATAGATGACCCGCCGCGCATCCTTGTGGGCGGGGCGGCATGTACCGACATCTGGTGCAGAACGATAGAAGCCGACGGTTACTCTCCCGATTGGATCGCGTTCGTTTCACTTGTAAAGGAAACAACAGAGTTGATAAAGTGGAAATAGGACGTACACTCGGAACACTTGAGGTCTATGACAGGTTCTCGAAGGGGAAGAAGGTCTCCGAGAGCTATTGGGATTACACGATGGTCCCGACGAACGCCTCGATGATGAAGAAAAAGTACGGGATAAAATTTGATGATCGTATCATCCCCGATGACAGGGATATGACCGACAGACTGTTCCGTGCCGGCATGGATATGCTCGTCACTACGGGATTCTACTGCCCCGATCTCTCCCGCGTTCTGAACGTCACGGAAGAAGAGGTGCTCGAGGGTATCAACAGGGCTCCGAAAAAGGTCAAACTCGGATGCGGAAAAGACTCAGTGAGTCTCGAGGCGAGGCACGGCAGCGCCAGAAGACGCCCCGTCGTTATGGGCGGACCCACGGCCGCGATGGTCTCCGAAGAGATATACTCAAAGATGATGCAGAGCTACGCACAGGAATCGATCGTGGACACTCTGTTCAACGGCGTTCTCAACACGATATTCAAGAAGGACCTTAAGCCCAACACTCCGCGCGAGATATACTCGGTCATGATGGAGATGAAATACACCGATCTCGCACGTACCAATTGCGGAAGACCGGGGCTCTGCACTCTCGGACCGGAGACCGCTCTGTCGTCAGGAGCACGTATAGCCGCGA
>CAZXIY010000058.1:0-7221 GCA_964640935.1 uncultured Methanomassiliicoccales archaeon | reverse complement strand
CATCAGCATCGTTAACGAGTGTGAAAGTGTACTTACCTGCATTTCTGATTGCAGGACTTACGGCAGCGTGATTCATCTGGATCACGTGCTTTCTTCCTGCCTCAGGAGCTATGGCCAAAACGGCACCACTCCCAGACGTGATGACGCCTGATACCTTATTGACAGCCACCAGTTTCATGAAGGCTGACAGGGCCATCTTTGGATCCATTTGATGATCTTCATAGACCGCATGAATATCGACATCTCTCTCAAAAACATCCTTAACATCAGAGGAATGCACATCGATTACGCCGAACTCGCGGATATCGCTTCGGAAGGAAGAGAAGTGGTGAAAAAGATCATCTTCGATTCCTACAGTTCGGAAAACGACTGGAAACTTATCGCCCTCAGGGATCTGGAATCGAAGGGATTCGAATTGAATCTCAGAGAGGACAGATACCAGCAGAAGGAGGTCGATATGGCCCTCGGCACCGAGATGTGCATCGAGGCGATGTCTGATCATTACGACACGGCGATATTGTTCAGCGGCGACAGGGACTTCGTCCCCGCCGTTGAAAATGTCAGAAAACTGGGAAAGAAGGTCGAAGTGTTCGCCTTCTACGATTCTCTCAGCTCGGATCTGATCCTCGCATCCGATCTGTTCGCTCTCGTGGACGAACTTCCGGTAATCGACGCACAGAAATATCTTCTGAGGAGAAGACAGACGTACTGCATAACGGCAGACGCCGACGACGGAACGCTCGCGGAGGCGATCTGATGACCTGCAACGGGAACGAGATCAGCAGGATCGCGAAGCTCGAGATAGAACTCGACAGGGCGAGACTCGAAATGAACATCCTGAAGGACGAGAACGAAGACCTCAGAAAGTTCGACAGAAAGAGGTCACGCGGAGGCGTAACGTTCGAGGATATAAAGGAACGCGTGGACAGATTCAACGCTCTGGCGAAGAAATTCAATAACAACCTTCTGTACATCGACGGATTGGAGAAGGAGAACCTCGACCTGAGGTTCGAACTCCACAATGCGGTGATCTCCGGATACAAACTGAGATATCATGCCGCTTGCTCCGATTACATCTACAAGGATGACAAGATCGTCGAAATGGAACGCACCGGCCCGTACACCATATCGTCCCCGGATATCGAGGACGGCGTCTACAGCGTCAGGATGAACAAGGAGAACGGGACCATGATGATAAATCCCGATATAACGGACGAGAACGTCTGCAAAGGCGGCAAGATATCCATCGCCGAACTCGACAGCTTCTTCCCGTACACAGGTCCAGTGAAACTTGATGCAAGATACTACTGGAAGACCAACGCGATCATGATCGTGTTCGGGAACGATCATAAAAGATGATCTGAAACCCCTTTTCTATCGCATTTTCACAGATCGTCGCACACCCGTTCATCGTGAAAATAAATAAACATTGGATGCAATAAAGTCTCTATGTCGCTAGGTGTGAAGCATAAGGCGTTCGCGGTATGCGTCGTCGCCATGCTGCTCGCAGGATGCTCCATAGCCGTTCTGAACGTCTATCACCCCAGCGAGACCGAGGACACCGAGGTCACGGGCTATTGGCATATGATCGGGTCCGTCGCCTACGACGAGCAGAAGAAGCATTACACGTACACCAACGACGTCTTCGACATGTTCATCAGAGGTACGTCGGGCGAGGTGTTCTACGGCGAATCCCAGAACGTGGATTTCACCGGCTGCCGCATAGACGACAACATCGTATTCGAGTACTACACCACATACGGCTACGTCTCCGCCATGGGCCAGATCCGCGGAACCGAGATGTACACCTGCGAATCACACTACTATTCGACATCAGGCGTCGACCATTGGTACGTCTGCTACTGCACGTACTCCAAGAACGCCAATGCGACTATGGCCGAACTCCCCTCCTCTCCGAGTATATCTCTCAAATGGGAATCGTGGTCCAGCGAGAGCCTGAACGCGGACGGAAACTACGTCCTCAAAGGCTCGATATTCGCCATACAGGAGCAGGTCGGTCCGTTCTTCAGGGCCGAGATGGAACAGCAGGTCGGCGACGAGACCGTGACGAAGATGCTGAACGGCATCTTCGTCAACAGCTACACTACCGAGAGGGGCCAGACCGTGTACATGGGATACATGGTGGACGAGTCCCGCATACTGTGGAACGTCACGGTGAGCCCGACGACGCTGATACTGAGGACGAACACCACATCCGAGGTCTCGGACATCAAGGGACAGGTCGTGGCCGTAGAAAGGATCTACAGGGCGGCCGATATACTCGGTCCGCCGAAGGTCCTTGACATCGACGACACGCTCCTGGGCAAGTGGAGGATGACGGAAGGATATTCCGTCGACGGCCTGGGAGAGCTCGGACCGATAACGACAGAGGTCGGCATCGACTTCACGAAGAAGGAGAACGCCCTGTTCGCGGGCGACGGTACCGGCGACGCAGCATTGACGTGGACCGCATTCGCGGTGACGAACTCCAATTACGAAGGAGGGTATCTTTACCACGTGATGTCGCAGACCGCCGATCTGAAGATGACGACCGGCTACAGCTGGATCAGCGAGGACGGCCAGACCATGCACATGGTGTCGTTCTGGATGGACGACGAGAGCGATTACAACGGTTGCACATACTACACTTTCCAGAGGATGATAGGATGAGAAGAACGGTCATGTTCGCGATACTTGCGGCCGTACTGATGGCCGCAGTCCCGCTGTCCATGACGGACGGCGGCTCCGATGCCGGATACGCTCAATCCGACAGCATAACCGTCTCGCCTTCCATATCCGACATCAGCCTCGAAGCCGGCGGATCCATCGATCTGTATCTGGACATACACAACAAGCTGGACCGCACGGATACCGATCCGAACACCCTTGTCATCTACGTGATGATGGTCCCTCAGGACCATATCGACGCCACCTACCCGGACGGACAGAGGATCGAGATCGGCGGACAGGAGATCGGCAGCTGCAAGGTGCACCTCCACGTGGACGAATACTCTCCCGAGGACAGCTACAGCATATCGTTCACGATAACGATAAACGACCCCGACAGGGGATATCCGATAAGGGCGGACGCATCGGACACGTTCAGCATAACGGTCCATTCCAAATACTCGTCCGCCGACTACTACAACAAATTCTTCGGAGTATGGGACAATAACATGCCCGCTCCGCTGGACGGGGCATGGTTCCCCGCCCTCATCACGTTCCTGACGGTGCTGCTGGCGGCGATAGCCGTCATCATCTACGTCATACCAGCCGTCAACCGCATATTCTCCAAGAAGGGGGATGACGAAAAATGAAGGACAACAAGTCATCCTACCTCGCCAAGATTATCGTCGCGGTGATCATACTGTTCGGCATCATCTACGCCGCCCGCATATGCGGCATGGACATCCGCAGCATGGCCGTCCTGGAGAAGATCTTCGTAATTACGATGATAATACTGATCGCTCTTGCCGTATGGACCGTCTACGCTGCCGCGATACCGCATCTGGTGAAGCGCTTCGACGACCCCGAGACCGCGAACACGCCGGAGTCGGTGATACCTCTGATCAACGTCATAGTGATGATCGTCATCGCCTGCGTGGCCGTATTCATGATCATGTCCACCATCGGCGTCGATCTGATAATCGCGCTCACCAGCGCCGGTCTGATAGGACTTGCGATAACGTTCGGCGCACAGAGCACCCTGACCCAGTTCTTCAGCGGCATGAGCCTTCTTCTGGCCCACCCGTTCAAGGTCGGCGATATAATCACCCTGGACGGCGGCGACGAGAAGCTGGAAGTGCTGAAGATCGGCATAATGAACACCCGTTTCAGAGAGTGGGATTCGTCGCGCATATACAGCATGCCGAACAACAAACTGGCCGACTCTACGATCATCAACTACCTGGCGACAAGGAACGTCTACGGGATGCTGATATTCGTGGATATCAGATTCGACGCGGACTTCGATACTGCGAAGGAAATTATGCTCAGGATCGCCAACAGCTCGGAGCACGTGATAAAGGACAATCCTAAGTACGCATCGGAGATCGAGATAGAAGATTTCAACTCCAGAACGGTCACGGTGAAACTGACCGTGTTCCTTGACGACTTCGATTGCCACGATGACGTATGCAGCGATATAAGGCACGAGATCATAACCGAGTTCAAGAAGGCGGGCGTCGGCCTGGCCAGACTGAGCCACCAGGATGTCGCCGCCAAAGATAACGGCCCGTATAACAGCTGATGGCACAAACTCTCGGATGACTGACAGAAACTCGGAATCATCTTTCACGATGATGCCGATGGGCACAGTCAATAGAAGGAAATCCTTCTAGTAAATAGAAGGATTTCCTTCTATTCCTCTTCGATACACGAACAGCCTGAACTGAAGACTATATGACATTTATCACCCGATATCACTATTCTTAAGACTCGTATCTGGCACAGTATGCACGTTCTTGATAATTACACAATTTCTACCATTTCATAACGGTATTTTTCACACATTTTCCATATAAAACGAATGAGAAAATTCGCACATATTCCGCATTAGCAACACAGTGCACATAATCGCAAATGAGAAAATGATACCGCCGCCGTACATATTGTACGGCGGCGGACGGACCTCACTCCATAAGAGCCAGGTCCATAGAGAGGACGAGCTGGGTCCCGTCCTCGGCCAGAGAGCACCCGGAGACCGTTATGCTCTTCAGATCGGAGGACAGGATCCCGATGTAATTCCCGTGATACAGATCCCCGTCGATCGTGTACTCGGTCGCTATGTGCAGCAGGTAGCCTCCGAAGAAGGAATCGCACGTGATGGCCCACTCCGACGTATTCGACCCGAATACTGTGTTGCCGTGACCGCATTCCTGAAGATGTCCGAGAAGGTCAGCGTGAGATCGTATTCGACGGCCTTTACATCCGTTCCGACGATGTAGGTGTCCTTCCCCTCGCATACATATCCCGATATGTCCGGCATGAACGAAGTGCTAGTGCCGGATGTAGGCGAATACACCGCCTCTCATATCGCCGGTTCCGCATCGAATCTCTGAAAGGTCGTTCTCATATCGTCTTTGACTATCATCGCATTGTCTATCAGAACGTCCCCTTCGAAAATGGTTATGTTGGCCCCCTTGTAACCCATCGTCACCTGCAGTGGAGACAAACGATGCCCACAAAATATGGACTTTGCCGCCCGTCGATGACGAATCGAAGAACACCATCTCGTTATCCTGAGCGGCGAGGGTCATCGTATAACCGAGATCTATGTTATTCGTTCCGATCCCGCCGACTAAACCGTATGCCTCGGTGGTAGTGAGCGTATGGCTTTCAGGCTATCCATCAATTCCCTGTTGATAGCTCTTGGCAAGTATCCGCTCATCCGCTAACGCCATGTCATTCGCAGATCTAACTCACTGTACAATTTGAGGAGGTTTTACTGTACAATTTGAGGAGGTTTTACTGTACAATTTGAGGAGGTTTTACTGTACAATTTGAAGTAATTCTACGATAAAATGGAACTAACGGATTCATCGTTCGACAAAATAATAGTACATTCTTCTCACATTACAATCTGAAGATGGTCGACTGGTTCATGAGCTCCGTTTAAATCTCCTTTATAAGACGGTTTAATGTCGATTTCCATGGTCTGTTGACCACGGGAATCGACAAAATCATACTGCTGGAACATCTCGCCTGTATCCGATCGCATATCTCCATATCAGCGGATAGACAAAGAACGCGAATAAAACAGATATCACTCCGGGAAGCCAGTTGGCGGAATAAAAGGTCTTATCGAACGCCAAGAGATATTTCATACCGTAGAGTATAGCCAGAATGACGGCGGCACCTATCACGCTTCCAGCTACCATACTGTTTCTGCCGGTGTTAGGGATCGCAAATGCATCGGTATATCTGTTGACGGCGACCCCTATGATCATCGCCAACATCGTTAATTCCATCTGAGCCAGATATACACGCTGATCCAACTTGTCGAATACGAATTTACCATCCACGTAAACCGATGGCTGCGAATCCGCATAAAGTACTGAGATGATCATTATCAATAACGTAACGGCGAACACCCAGTATGCTCCCTTTCTGTCATCACCGGCCCAATCCAGCATATAGACTGCTATTACCAGGGCAGCCAATCCGACCGCAACGCCGAAAAGAATATCGATCGGCGTATGGACGCCGACATACATCCTCTGAATACCAACGAATGCTATGATGATGACCGATAGTACAGTGACGATCTTCTTCCGCATTATATATGCCAGTGCTCCAAAAACCGATGTAACGATGGCCATATGTCCGCTTGGACAGGATAATCCGGGAGAGCGACTCATCGGAATGACATTGGGATCCAACTCCCACGGGCGCGGAACATCCAACGTCAGACACAGGACAAGGTATATCGCGTGGGCGATCGCGAATGCGACGACGGCGTACTCGCTCTTCTTACCCCCCTTCCACCATAGAATCGCTGCCACTACTACGATTATAAGGGCATAATATGTGAGCGAAGAAGCCTGCGACATCAATTGATTGATGGAATCCGGTACCATTGCCCTGTATTGCTGAAGCCACACCAGGAATCCTGTGTCAAACGCCATTGATTCAGTACGCCCGAATAGTATTATAACTATATCTGTTTTGAATGCAGTAACATATTCTGCAGGAACAGATCTACTGACACATTCAGATTTCAATCTGGAACGTGTCATCAACGCCTATTGTCCTCAGTATGTCCGAAGCATAACCGCGCGACTTCTCTTCGTCGATAAAATGATAGAACAGAATACTGCCGTTGCTGTACAGCGTGACCCTGACACCTTTCCACATGAATTGGATGTACTCGGCATTGCTGGCGATGATGTCCCCGATCGCATTGCATTTGCCGAGATCTATCGCTATCTTCCTGTCAGGGGTTAGCATCGCCGATGCTCCGCCGCATAACCTGATCATTGCGAATCTCATTCCGCAACGACATATGCATATGGACGTGATACCGATTTCGATTGATCTGACAATTGATTATCCCTTGTCATCTTTCGATACGACATGATCCTTGACGACAACCGTAAGCACCAGTGCCAGGATGCACAGAAGCACGCCGAGTACAGAGGACATGTTGAATCCGTAGATCACAAGATCCGCAGAGAGCTGTTCCACAGGCACCCCGATGGAACCGGGCACTGCAAGAGAGAA
>CAZXIY010000057.1:0-7504 GCA_964640935.1 uncultured Methanomassiliicoccales archaeon | reverse complement strand
TATAGCGAGGTAGGGTAGCCAGGATATCCCGTCGGGCTCATAACCCGGAGACCGGTCGTTCAAATCGACTCCTCGCTACCATCTCATTATCTGTGTTATGATCCGAGCGTATGAGCTCGATCGGACGCTTTTGATATCATTCGCTTCCGTCCACATTCGGCAGTATCCCGCCCACCATCATCAGCGTCGCGGCGATCAAAGCTATCCACGGACCGTACTTCACATACTCGATCATCATATCGAAACCGGACGGCTGCCACAAGAGCCACACGACCACAATGATGAATATCATGGATGAACCGACGATCAGGAATCTGCCTGTTCTCTTCTGACCTATATCGAATCCGAGCGGCGAAATGACCACAGGTATGATCATGAGAAGAGCTATGACGGACAGGAGCAGCGGACAGAATCTTTGGATGTCCGTGAATCCGAAATCATTGAACGCCCATTTCCAGCCCGTTATGTTCACAGACCCGAACAGGCCGAAGTTGGACCAGACAGAGAATAACGCGAATATGCCCAGAAAACAGCCTGCCAGCATCAGGATCTCCGCAGCCGATAAGGGGCCGTATTTTATGTCGGTGTATCTGCCCATTATTTACCCCACATAGCCAGCACAGACAGACCTGGATCTCCGGCACGGTCTTTATCCGTGACGGGCGTGTATCAAAGACGTCTGCTCCCTCCGACGTATGGTCTCGAAGGATATTACATATTCTCTGGACACGACCGTTCATTATCCCTGCCATCCACAGTCCACTCAGAAATGTTAAATCAGGCCATGGCCTTCGCCCGCTCATGACTGACAAGAAGATCTCGGTTGACGATGACGTCAGGGAATTGATACTGGAAAAGAAACAGGATTACCGCGTGTGCACCGCATGCAGGGGCCCTGCCCTAGTACCTATCACGGTCAAACCGCCGAAGGACACTGACATCAAGATCCCCATCGGCAAATACATGCTGTACGTGTCCATCGTCCAATCGATGTATATCAACAGGGTATCCATGGATATGCTGTACACAGAGAAGGATATCTTCTCCTGCCCCGCCCTCTCGCAACTGCGCGACATGGGCGCTCTGGACGATAAGAAGGATCAGTGAATACGCACTGCCGAATCGGCGGAGTCCGAGACGATCTTCGCGAAATCCAGCTTCGACTGGAGTTCCATGACCTTATCGGGCCTCGCCTCCGTTATCGGCCTTATAGGCACGGCGGAGCATCCTTTTGTCTGGATTATCGAGATGTCATACGTCCCGATCTTCTCTGCCACCGATATTATCTCGAGCTTGTCCATTCCGATAAGCGGTCTGACAATGGGAAAATCCAGACCCTGGCCCTCTGCCCTGATGTTCCTCAGCGTCTGCGAGGCCACCTGACCGAGCGAATCGCCCATTATTATCCCGGAACATCCGTTCCTCTTGGCGAATTTTTTTGCGACATGCTGCATCACCCTTTTGCAGAGGACGCATTGATAAGCGTTGTCGCAGTTCTTCTTTATCGATTCCTGGCTGTTTCCGTGATCGGCCTTGTAGACCGGGAACTCCCTGCCGGTGACCTTCTCCAGCTGTTCCGCGATCGAGATCACCTTGGCCGCCTCTTTACCATCTGAAAAAGGACCGTTGTCCATGTGAAGAAGGAGCACGTCCGCTCCGACCTGAGACATGACATAAGCGGCGACCGGCGAGTCTATGCCGCCCGAGAGCAGAGCGACTAATCTCATGTGTTGAATCTTCCGACTTCTATGCCGCCTTCGAAATCGGCGGCATCGTATTCTTCTTCGCCGTCATCGTCGGTGATCATACTGTAGAGCACGCGAACGAAATCCTTCAATCCTTTGACCTCTGCCTTGAGGGCATCGATCTCCATCTGCATCTCTATTTCTTTCTCGGGTGTCATATTCAGATCACGACGTCGCCGTAATCATCGGCGAGCTTCCTCGGCATCGAACGCTCGCACTTCTTGCAATAAAGCTGTCCGTTGCCCTTCTTGACCAATTCCGTCTTGCATCTTCCGCAGAGCGAGCGTATCACACCGAGATGCGTGTCCTTCGTCGAAAGCTGAAGCGACGGCTTCACCCCTATTACCATCGCCCTGATCATGTCGCCTCTCCTGAGCTCCCTGGACACATCGTCCGTGTAGCCCGGAGAGATCTTCGATACGTGGATCGTCGCGTATGTCTCGCTGCCAATGCCTCTCTCGACACCGTCCTTGGCGATGACATCCGCCGTGGCCATGGTCTTCCTTATGTCGGCCACCACTGCGTATACTATGTCCCCTGATTTCAGGATGTTCGGGGGATTCGGGGATATCACCTTCGCGACGCACTCATCGTCGTCGAGGAGGAGCGTACCTATCTGCGAGGCGTAAACGACCCCGTTCTTTGCAAATGTTCCGTCGGAGGCCAGATACTCTTCCTCAACAGCGACCTCATCTCCCGGAAATACCTCTTTTTTATCACTCATTTGAAATTCACCTTATGTTGACCGCAACAATGTCAACCAACTGTTTTGTCTTGCTGTGGAATGAGAATGTATGCGGGATATTATACTTATAGGTCGCGCGTGAGACGACCTCCCTGCCGTGCGATGACACGTATTCGTCGATGAAATCCATCGTTCCCGCCATGTGTATCGAATATACCGATGATGACATCTCCATGGCCTTGTCGAGGAACGGCCTGTCCGCCCTTCTGGTCTGACATCCGAACGGCGGATTCATGAAGACCGTGTCTGCCTTGTCATTCACATCTGACACATCGCATTCTGTGAACGATATATCGACGCCGAGATCGGACGCGTTCCTCTTCGCGATACCGATCGCCGATCCGGATATGTCGTATCCGCGGACGGTCTCGGCCCCGAGCAGTTTGGCCCCGATGGCAAATATGCCGGTACCGCATCCAAGATCGGCGACGGTCGAACCGAGAACATCTCCGTTGGCATATGCTGCGAAAATTATATCCGACGCTATATCCGCAGGCGTAGGATATTGTTCCAGCTGAGGCGAAGGATCGACGAACGGAGCGACCCGGGCCAACTTCATCTCGAGCTCTTTCTTCTTCACAAGACACAGTAGGTCATGTCAAATATCAATCTTTCCGAAACGAAGATACGACTCAACATTCGGAGTCGTTGCCATCGGATGTCTCTTCGTCCGCGGCCGGCAGATCTTCCAGATCCGTAGAATATTTCCACATCTTGGGATAGTGGCCGGGACTCATTATGACCCTCTCGACATCGACGGCTATCCCCTGATCCGTGGACATTATCTTCTGGCTTGACATCGACATCTTGCCTATAGCTATCAATTCGCCTCTGGCTGTCATAAGTGCCACAAGAGCATTCTTGCGGATGTCGTCATCCAGCATATGCACGCCTTTGATACTGAGATCCGCCCCATGGCAGACAGCATCGACGGCGGTCGCTTTGACTATTATCTTGGGAAGCGGCTCTACGAGCACCTCGATCGGCATGATCAGACTACGGAGCCATGCCTCGCGTCCGTTCTGCTGCCAAAAGATGTATGCATCCGTTAAGTCCTGCAACGTTGCCGCATTCGCTTCGGTCATCCTGCCGGAACGCGGACGTCTGAGCTCCATCATATTCGCTCCGCATCCGAGGGCTTCGCCTATGTCCGTACACAATGTCCTGACATATGTGCCAGCATCGCAGTCGACCTTGAAAACGATCTTCCTCCCCTCGATCTCCAGGATATCTAACGATTTGATCGTCCTTATCCTGAGCTGACGTTTTATCGACGATCTGACCGGCGGGAGCTGGTATATCTTCCCGACGAACTCGCTCATGACCGAACGTATCTTCGCCTCCGGCCTGTCATGATGCAGTGTCATTAGGCAGATGTACTCCTTGTCAGATGAAAGTACCAGATCGGTAAGTCTCACTGCCTTTCCGAGGCATAGCGGAAGTATCCCGCTCACATATGGATCCAATGTTCCGCCGTGACCTATCCTTTTGATATGCAACGCATCGCGTGCCCAGGATGTGACCTGATGTGATGTCGGGCCGCGGGGTTTGTCCAAAGCGACGACACCTGCATCGAGAAGCTCGCCGACAGACCTGTCGGACGGTCTCTTGCCCCATTTGTCCGGTATCGCCTTGGGATCCTTGACTAACACTTGCGTCCCCCTATCGCATCGAGTATCGCATTGAGGACTCCGTCTGGGTCCAGGCCGTCGGTGTTGACGATCAGATCGTAAACGCTCATGTCATCTACGTTTATGCCGTAGTATTTCATATAACGTTTAGCCTCTGATGCCTGACGGTCCAAAGTCTCCTTGGTGGCGACCTCCACCGCGGATCCTTCGCGATTCCCGATACGCGACATACGGATCTCAGGACTCGCATACAAATAGACTTTGAAGGCCGGTATGCCGTTCCTGGAGAGCATGTACGCCGAAAGACGCGACTCCAAAATGATATCTTCGTTGGCTCTCGCGACATCCAGGATGCGGTTGTCGATATCGTGATCGATCGCCGGATCCTTCTCCGCCAAGTCACCTAATTCAGAAAGTGTAAGGTGTTTCTCTGCAGCAAGCTCTCTGAATACGTTGCCGAAGACCACGGCCTTCAGGCCCAGTGCTTCAGAGAGCTTCTTGCAGACAGTGGTCTTCCCGGAACCGGGAGGACCACTGATTGTTATTCTCATGCTACCTCAGCCGCTGACTCTATCTCTTTGAGACGCTTCTTGAACTGATACATCCTGACGATCCTCGTTATCACTTGGCCGATCGGGATGCTGATCAAGGAGTAGACCAGGATCCAGGCTGGTATGAACCAGAACACCTGCATGAGGTTGACGCCGCCGCCGGCGGCTAACAACGACCACGGGACCCCTATCACCTGAGTGCCGGCCGCGACCAGTGTGACATCGACGAAGTACCTGACCCATAGGAAGATCGGGATGACGATGATCATGGTTACAGGCATGACCTTCATCATCTGGTTGCTGGATTCCATGCTCTTCTGCATCATTACAGGCTGCATGTCCATCAGCTTCTTCACTTTGTACAGGTTGTTCTCGATCCTCGCCTGGCGCAATTCCTTCTGGAATGCCGAGTTGAACTCCTGGGCCTTCTGCTGTTCTATCGTGTCCGTCAGCAACGTCCTTACGACAGAGCTGAGCGCGATCATTATCGCGCCCATCAGCATCAGGGTCAAGACAGGGTACTGACCGCCGAAATCGATGAAGCTGAACACATAGTTCAGGACCGAACCGATACGGTGCTCGTTACCGCTGCCGTCGATCATGTATAGACCCATGATCATGACCATTGCGATCAGCATTGGCCACATGCTCGGCATTTTCATTGTTTCGGGTGTTGGGGGCTGTTGTCCGCCTGGTTCTCCCATAGTCTTACTCTCCTCCTCCGAAGAATCCCCTCAGTACTGGGTTCATCTCCATCATCTGTTCGCGTCCCATCGCTTCATAGAAGTGAATGAGGATACCGACCGTAAGCAGAACTCCTGTTCCGCTTGCGTTCCCTGTCGTTCCGACCAGATCTGCGAATGCCGCCAGTGCACCTACCAGGGCACCCGACAGTACAGTGACCGCCGGGATGTACCTTTCCAGTACACGTTCTAGCACACGCGGATCGCGACGGAATCCGGGTATCTGCATACCGCTCTTCTGGATCTGTGTGGCGACCGCTTTCGGCCCCATGTTCGTTGTTTCAACCCAGAACTTGGCGAATAGCACCGAACCCAGTATCATGATCGACATGTAGATCAGCACATGCATCAGGTTCATCAGCGGCGTATGTATGTTCCCGCTAGTCGACGGATCTAGTATGGGTATTAGCCATGACGATAGACCCGACGGGGCAGATAGATACCACGCCAGACCGCCTGCTGCCTGCGTACTGCCCTCCTCGAAGTATCCCAGAGCAGAGTTGTGTCCGATCAGGGGTATCTGACTGAGGAAGTCGTTGCTGTAGAACAGCAACGCGAACATGCTTATGTTCGCCAGCAGCGCCGACATCAGGATGACCGGTATATTGCTTGCGTAGATCAGCTTGATCGGATATCTGCCTCTGGCACCCCTGGCATTACCATGGGATAGAGGCAGTTCGATACGAGTCGATTCTAGGTATGCAACGACCAGGAAGATCGCCAGAGTGCCTAGCAATGCGATCAGGGGGTTCGGCGATCCTAGGAACATGAGTTCATATCCGTAGTTCGCCAGCTCCTCCGGGCTGCATGTAGTCAGTATGTAGATGACCTTCGGGATCGTACCAGCCGGCGGATTCGAGAGGCTCATCGCTGTGCCAGTAGTGACGACGTTCCAGTTTAGAGTACCTGTGAACAGCGCCTCTGCGACACCTGCCGCGATGAACAGCGAGATACCGCTTCCGATACCCCACTTGGAGATCACCTCATCCATCAGGAACACGATATATGATCCCAATGCGATCTGGAGTATGATCAGGGCCCTCGCACCGCCGAGTCCCACTGCGCTCGTGAATGAGGACGAAGGTACCAGGTAACCGAATACCTGAGGCACTGCTTCGAACAGTATCATCACGATGACCAGCAGTTTAAGGACCGACTGGTAGCATCCTTTGTCTTCTTTGTTCGTAAGGTCGAGCTTTATGATTTTCGCACCGACGAACAGCTGCATTATGATGGATGCAGTGACTATCGGTCCGATACCGAGTTGTAGTAGAGAACCAGACGCTCCGGCCATGATCGTCCTGTACTGGGCGAACAGGTCGAGCGACTTGGATTGATCGAGTCCGTATACGTAGATGTTGGTCATCACGAAGTAGATGACCAATATCACAACGACCCATAGCATCTTGGTCCTGAAGTGCACGTGCCCTTCAGGACGTTTGACGGCGGGTAGCCTGTCGGAAAGGGGCTTTACCCTATACAACAGGCTTTTTGTCTCTTCTGCCATTTCTCTCTAGCTCCTCAGCTCACTCTTCTTCGACCGATCCTTCGGAGTCGTCACAGCAGCCGACGACCGATCCGCCGGCTGCCTTGATCTTCTCGCACGCTTTCGCGGAGACCTGGGATACCGTGACGTTCACTTTGGAGGTGATGTCCCCGGTGCCCAGCAATTTGTCGATGCCCGCTTCCGTGAGATCGACATCGTACGCGTCGCCCTCTTTCTTTGCGAATCCGAGCGATACGAAACGATCCAACTGCTCTTCGAGTTCACTGACGTTGAGTGTGCTGTTCGCACAGACAGTGCCCTGCGGTCTCTTAAAGCCATAGTGTCCGAAGTGGAATCTATCGTACTTCAGCATCTGTATCTTCTTGGTCTTTCCGAGACCGGCATTGCCGCGTCCGCCTGTGATACCGGCTCCTCTGCCGGATTTCTTTCCGCGTCCGTGCGTCCTCAGTCCTCTGAATTTTCTGGTTCTGCTTGGCATGTTCTCACCTACAGCATCCTGGCGATGAGATCGTTGATCGCTTCGCCCCTGTATCCGAGGGCACCGCCGTTCTTGTACGAGCGCTTGTTACCCTCGTATCCTTT
>CAZXIY010000056.1:0-7930 GCA_964640935.1 uncultured Methanomassiliicoccales archaeon | reverse complement strand
CATCCGACGATATATCGGCGATGATGTCCTTCAACGATCCCAACATCCAGTTCGCAGTCGCGGTATTGGTGCTGGTCCTTTCGCTGTTCGCCTTCGCTGCGATAGTTGTGAAGACCAAGAAGTAAACCAATTAATCAACAGCCGAGAGGGCATCTGCCCCCTCGGCACCTTATTATTTCTTCATCATCCAGCAACGGATGCACCGCTCGTCTTTCTACGGACGAAGTCAGACGTCCTGCGGTCAACGCATTCCGTACGCGGTCGCTCGCGCGAATTAAATATTGTACCGTTGATGTCATGGAAGGTTCTCATGAACGTAGATGTCAAGTACGGCAAGGACGGGGTCCAGAAGGTCGAGATACCGAAAGAAAATCTCATCGGCATATTCTACCCCAAAGATGTCAAGTGCCCGCCTGCGGACGAGGCGATAAACGGTTCCATAGACGCCCCGATCGGATACGATTCCCTTTCCGATTTCCTCGAGGGCGGGAAGGACATAGTATTCATAGTCAACGACGGCACCAGGCCCACGCCGACGGCAAAGGTACTGGACGCCCTGTCGAAGAGGATGGACCTCAGGGAGGCCAGGTACCTCATCGCTACCGGCACCCACAGGGACATGACCCCTGAGGAGTACGATTTTGTCTTCGGGAAGCATTACGGAGAACTCAAGGACAGGATAATCTGCCACAACGCCAAGACGTCCGAGTGCGTCTATCTCGGCAAATCCAAGAACGGCACGCCGATGGAAGTTAACAAGATCGCTGCCGAGGCCGACCGTCTCGTGATAATCACCAGCGTCGAGCCCCATTACTTCGCCGGATATACAGGGGGAAGGAAATCGTTCCTTCCGGGTGTCGCTTCGTTCAAGACCGTGGAGGCCAACCACAAGCTGGCGATGAGGAAGGAGGCCCAGTCCCTCGTTCTGAAAGGCAACCCGGTGCACGAGGACATGATGGACGCCCTCGAAGTGGTGAAGGACAAGAAGATATTCTCGATACAGATCGTCATGGACAGGCACCAGAACATCTACAAGGTGGCCGCCGGCGATCTCAACAAAGCGTTCGAAAAGGCGGTCGGATGGGCCAACGAGGTGTTCTCCGTGCCGATACCGGAGAAGGCCGACGTCGTCATATCCGTCGCCCCGTACCCTATGGACGTGGACCTCTACCAGTCGCAGAAGGCCCTGGACAACGGGAAATGGGCCCTCAAGGAGGGCGGAAAGATAATAATGGTATCCAAATGCAGAGAGGGCATCGGAAGCTCTACGTTCCTGACGCAGCTCTCGTCCTCCAAGGACCCGAAGGTGGTCCTGAACAATCTCAACAAGGAGTACAAGCTCGGATACCACAAAGCTGCCAAGATGGCGGAGATCGCCGTCTGGGCCGACATCTGGGCGGTCACCGACCTTGACCCGGAACTTTTACGTTCAGCCAACATCACGCCGTTCCCGTCCGTGGCGGCTGCGATGGACCGCGCCCTCTCGGATAATCCGAAGGCGAAGGTCATAATACTCATGGACGGAAGCGTCACTATACCTAGGGTGGAGCAGATGAGCGATTTCAAGACAGACAATCTGGAGAAAGTAAGGAACGCGGTGAACACCTGCACCATGTGCGGATTCTGCAAGAGCGTGTGCCCGTCGTTCAAGGCGATCGGATGGGATTCGGCCCTGTCGAGGGGACGTATAATCCTCACGTACGGATTACTGAACGGCGACATACAGGCCGACGACTCCGTCGTGGAGAACATGTACACCTGCACCACCTGCGCGGACTGCGTGAGACGCTGCCCGTCGAAGGTGAAGATCGTGGACATAATCGAATTATGCCGCGCCGACCTGGTGAAGAACGGCCACATACTTCCGAAGCACAAAGCGGTCTGCGAGAACATACTGCAGTACAACAACCCCTTCGGAGAGAAGAAATCCGTCGTCGAGACGCTCGGCAAGAAACCCAAGAAGGCCGAGATCGGCTACTTCGCGGGATGCACCGCGACATACAGGAGCAAGCAGACGTCCAAAGCGGCGTTGTCCATACTCGACAAGATCGGCGCGGATTACACGACCATCGACGAGGTGTGCTGCGGATCGGTCATGCAGAGGATCGGATGGAGCAACGACGATGTCGTCAAGTACATGAAGAAGAACGTCGACGCCATTAAGGCACTCGGAGTCAAGAAGCTCGTCCTTTCGTGCGCCGGATGCTACAGGATGTTCAAGGAGGAGTATCCGAAATACGTCGACGTGCCGTTCGAAGTGCTCCACATGACCGAGTTCCTGGCGGATCAGGACCTTAAGCTCAAGCCGATGAAGGGCGTCGCGACATATCACGACCCGTGCCACCTCGGAAGGCATGCCGGCGTCTACGAAGCGCCGAGACAGGTCATCGCGAAGATACCCGAGCTCACGTTCAAGGAGATGGAGTTCAACCGCAAGACCAGCCACTGCTGCGGAGGCGGAGGCGGCGTAAGGTCCGCGTATCCCGAAGAATCGAAGAGGATAGCGTCCACCAGGATGGACGAGGTCGCGGCGGTAGGAGCGGATACGGTCATAACGACATGTCCGTTCTGCGTAAGCAACCTGATATTCGGTCTCGGGGACAGGAAGATCAGGGTCGTGGATCTTACGGAACTGATCGACGAGCTGCTCTGATGCGGACAGTCTGGCACAAGGGCGTGCTCACATACGAACGGCCGAGGGTCATGGGCATACTGAACGTGACCCCGGATTCGTTCTCCGACGGCGGCAGCTACGTCGCTGTCGATTCCGCCGTGAAGCACGCGTTGCAGATGGCAGACGACGGCGCCGATATCATCGATGTAGGCGGCGAATCCACCAGGCCCGGTTCTTCGGGCGTATCCGCGGAGGAGGAGATCGCGAGGATCGTGCCGGTCATACGCGAGCTGGCACATGTTTTAGACGTTCCCATATCCGTCGACACGATGAAGACCGACGTTGCGTCCGCCGCTCTCGATGCCGGGGCCGATATCATCAACGACGTAAACGGACTGAGAGCAGAAGGCATGCCGGAGCTCGCGGCATCCGCAGGCGTCCCGGCCATCATAATGCACATGAACGGGATGCCCAAGACGATGCAGTCGCATCCTATGACCGCAGATATGATGCCGCAGATAATCGATTTCCTCAGAGAGCGGACGGATGCCGCTCTCGATGCCGGAGTAAAAGAGATGATACTCGACCCAGGGGTCGGTTTCGGCAAGACCGCGGAACTGAATCTGAGGATCATCGACAACTCGTCGGATTTCTCGTTAGGATATCCCGTACTGATCGGAGCGTCGAGGAAAGGCTTCCT
This sequence comes from uncultured Methanomassiliicoccales archaeon, assembly GCA_964640935.1. GTDB lineage: Archaea > Thermoplasmatota > Thermoplasmata > Methanomassiliicoccales > Methanomethylophilaceae > CAZXIY01. Next base: position 4,616 of record CAZXIY010000056.1, on the reverse strand, counting down.
CTCGAAGATGTGGCCGGACATGGACCGCGATGCCGCAAGTATAATGATAGCCAGACGTTCCGTCTCGTCAGGCGCCAACATACTGCGCGTGCACGACGTGAAAGGAACGGTCGAAGGACTCAAAGGAATGTGCGGAGAGTCACTCCGACGATTATGATCGCTATGAGCGACACCGCGATCGCTCCGTAGAAGATGATATCTTTCTTCTTGTCCTGTGCCTCCTGGGCGTCGAAGAGCGACTTGCAGTCGTCATCGCAGTATTCCATACCGTAAGGTATGGGATTGCCGCAATACTTGCAGTGAGAATGCTCAGGGAGCAGGGTCATGGGTATCACAACGGCGACTTTCTACTTAACAGTAAGCGGTCCGGTCGCCGTCGACATTTTTTATCAAGTCGCCATACGCCTCTTCTATGATCACCGCCGGTCATGCCGACAGCGACAGATTCGACAGGATGAGACGCATAGACATCGTAGACGTCGACGCTATACAGAAGGCAAGATGCCTCGTGGCCGGGGCCGGAGCGATAGGCAACGAGACCGTCAAGAATCTGGTCCTTGCGGGATTCAGAGATATCGATGTGATCGACATGGACGACATCGTCACGTCGAATCTCAGCAGATGCCTCTTCTTCAGAGAATCAGACGTGAAGAAGGTCATGAAAGCCGACATCGTATCCGAAAGGGCGTCCGAATTGGACCCGGAGGCGAAGATAAATCCTATCGTCGGCAAGGTCCAGGATATCGTGAATTGGGATTACGACATCGTTCTCGGATGTCTCGACAACATCGCCGCCAGGATGCACGTGAACGCCCACGCGTACTATCACGGCATACCGTACGTCGACGGCGCGACCGACGGACTTCGCGGCAAGATACAGGCCGTCCTTCCCGGAGGGCCGTGCCTCCAATGCGCCATGAACCGCACGCATGTGAGAGAGGCCGAGAGACGTTTCACCTGCACCGGCAACGGCTCCGTGTTCATACCGAAGATGGCCGCGGACATAACGACGACAGCGGTCATATCCGGCATGCAGGTCAGGGAAGCGATAAAGATCGTGTCCGGACGGGCGGATCTGTGCGTACGACATATGACATACTATGACGGTATTACGGGGGACACCGAGACCGTAGAGGTCGGTATTGACCCAGAGTGCCCAAACCATTTGGAGTGATTACAATGAGTTTGACCATTACAGTGAAGAATTACGTCAACGGTTCGACAGTCAGGATGCAGACCGAGGCCGACGAGACCATCGCCGACATAATCGACAGCGCTGCCGAATATTGGAAGAAGGAACCCAAGGCATACGTCCTCAAGAAGGGCAAGACGATGCTGCGTGCGACCAGCACCGTGGCGGAGGCCGGGATACTCAGCGGCGACATATTGGATATGATACCTGACCCCGAGGGCGGCTCGGCATGAGCTATCCGCGGGCCGTGGTCGTCAGGAGGCTCGTCAACGAGCTGAAGGAATGCTCCGCTTATCTCGGTACCGATTTCGAGATCGACCCGGAGACCGTGACGCTCCCCCTGGAGATGGAGATGGGCATGAGCAATGTCATCGGCTACGAATCCAAGGATAAGATAATCACGGACCACAGGTTCAGACTCACAATAACGGAAGATTACGGCCAGAGCAAGCCGGAGGTCAGGTGGGTCAGCCACGTCTTCCATCCGAACATCATGGACCCGGACGACGGCGGTCTCGTATGCATGAAGATGCTCAGCGACTGGTCGTACGGGACGCGTCTCGCATCTTTTATCAAGGGTCTGGAGACGCTTGTCAGCAATCCAAATCCGGAGAGTGCGTTCGGAACGGCCTCCTGCGAAGAGGCGGCCGCGTTCTTTTCCGAGAACGGGGCGAGATTCGATGCGAAGGTGTCGTCGGGGGCGAAGAGATGCCTCTGATCGTCTCGTCGCAGAATGCCGAGCGCGAATTCAGGAAGAGGACGGTGCCGTCCGCCAGGATATTCCTGCCTGAGCTGCTGATATCTTTGATGACGGATCACGCCGACATCGGAGCGGAGGACGACAGGGAGGTCATGGGCCTCATAATAGGGAAGGTCTACCGCGACAACGGCGGAGAGTACGCCATAGGCGAAAGGATCGTCACCGGCAATCTGATCGCGGATGCGACCAGCGTCCGTTTCGACACCGGGGACGGGGACGATCTTGTCAACGCCATCGATTCGTCCAAGGGCGACGTGATCGGCTGGTACCATTCGCACATAGACCTCGGATGCTTCATGTCCGTCACCGACATAGCGACGCAGGACGGGATATTCGCCGGCGAATGCGGTTTCGCCGTGGTCATAGACCCGATAAGGAAGGAGATGAAGATCTTCGACAGCACCGTCGGGGGTCCGAAGCCCGTCGACATGGTGATAATGGAGTGACCGTCCGGTCAGATTATTATTCACGATACATGATTCAGGTGGCTGTATGAGAACGGATATCGAATGCGATGTGGTCGTTGTGGGTGCCGGACCCGCCGGAAGCATGGCAGCGAAGCATGCGGCCATGGGCGGACTGGATGTCATTCTCATAGAGAAGAAGGCGGAGATCGGAGCTCCGCTCAGATGCGCCGAAGGCGTATCGAAACGCAGATTGAAAGAGGTCGGCATAGAGCCGGACCCCAAATGGATATCATCGGAGATCTACGGCACGATAATGAAGACCGTCGGCGGAAGCTACATGAAGGTCAGGGAGTGCCGGACCGACGACGAGGTCGGTTACGTCCTGGACAGGCATCTCTTCGACAAGGCGGTCTCGGAACAGGCTGCGGCCGCAGGTGCCAGGATACTCATGCGCACGTCCTGCACCGGAGTAATATCTGAGAACGGAGAACTCGCAGGCATACGCGTAAGGGACATGAACGGCTCGTATTCCATATTCGCGAAATGCATCGTAGCGGCGGACGGATACGAATCGCAGGTCGCCAGGTGGGCAGGCGTTGACACGTCGCTTTCGCTCAACGATATCGATTCGTGCATACAGTATCTCATGACGGGGGTGGACATCGACCCACACTACTGCGAATTCACCCTCGGTTCCGTGTCGCCCGGAGGCTACGTCTGGATATTCCCGAAGGGGGACGGTAAGGCCAACGTCGGCCTCGGCATACTAGGAAGCAAATGCACGCCCGAGAAGGGGCCGAAATATTATCTCGACAGGTACATCGAATCCGACGGGCGTCTCCGGAACGGGAACATCATAGAGATAACGGGGGGTATGGTCTCGCTCTGCCCCGGATTGGATTCGTCCGTATACGACAATCTGGTACTCGTCGGGGATGCGGCCAGGATCATCGACCCGCTCACGGGCGGCGGGATATATCATGCCCTCATGACCGGGATGCACGCCGGCGACACGATCGCGGAGTGCGGACGTTCCGGCGACTATTCGAAGGAGGCCCTTATGCCGTACGAGACGGCATGGCGCGGGAAGATAGAGTCGGAGATAAAGAGGAACTGGAGGATCAAGGAGAAGTTCGTGGATCTGGACGACGGCGTCCTGGACAGATTCATCGACATCGCATCCCGTTCAGACCTCGAGAAGGTCAGGGTGGACGATCTCGTCCGCGTGGCCGAGAGCAACGCTCCCGAGATGAAGGAACGCTGTCAGTGAATTGTTCCCGCGACGAACGATACAAGTGCCAGAAGTATCGCGATCTTTGCCATCTTTTCCGATCTGCCTGCATTGCGGAAGCATACGGCGGATGCTGCGAGAGCGATATCCGCGGCGATTATGGAGTAATACCAGACGCTCATGCCGCCGACGGCTATCGGTATCAATGATATGACTATAGCCAGTATGCAGAATGCCGCCGATATGAGACCGGCGTTCTTCGCGCCTATGCTCATCGGGAGCGTACGGCGTTTCTCCCTGTCGCCGTCCATGTCCTCGATGTCCTTCTGGATCTCTCTCGAAAGCGTTATCGACGACATCATGCAGAACAGCACGAAGCATGCCTGCATATTGCCGACCGCGGCCCCGCCGAGCAGGAAGGACATGCCCGTGAGGACAGCTATCAATATATTTCCGATCAGACCAAGCTGTTTCAGTCTCGTCTCGTACGCGAATATCATGACGCATGCGGCGGCGACTATGGCCGTCGATGCGAGCGAATGCGTCAGAGGGATCATGACAAATGACAGAACACAGGCGAGTGCCAGGCAGGCGATGCCGAATCTTCTGCCGTTCTCGGCGGAGATCTCGCCGGAGGGTATCGGCCTTTCGGGATGCGATACCGCATCCACGTCCCTGTCGACATAGTCATTGATGGCGTTCCCGCCCGTGATGTACAGAACGACGATGACCGATATCGCCGCCACCGGGACAAGCTGTCCGCCGATGCCGCAGCCTGCGGCCACGAACGATGCGGCCAGCAGGCCGATCAATCCTATGACGATGTCCGCAGGACGGGAAAGTCTGATATACGGTCCCATACGGGCGGGATATCGCGCGGGTGATGAAAATACATACGGTCCCGAAGAACGTCACACCCAGATGGCGTGGCGTTTGCGCATGTCCTCTTCGGTGACGCCCCTCTTCTTCATTATGCAGGGTATGAGGCTGTCGAAGAATATGCTGACCGTATCCTCGAATATCGTT
>CAZXIY010000055.1:0-7989 GCA_964640935.1 uncultured Methanomassiliicoccales archaeon | reverse complement strand
CCTTGAGCCTGTCCCAGCTGAGCTTCTTCGACTGCTCCGAAAGGACGTTGAGCAGCTCGTTGATACGCTGGTAATTCGCGTATATCAGATCGGCCTTCCTCTTGAAACCGGCCGCGTCCTCTCTGTATTCCTCGACCGTCTCCCTCTGCCTGTCGACCCTCCTCTCGAGCTTCTCGACCTCCGGATCTATGTACTCCTCGGCCTCGGTCTCGGCGACGGTGGCCATGTAGCGGTCGATCGCCTTGGACATGGTGTCGAACTTCTCGCTCGGGAATCCGTCATAGATCGTCATCTCCACGGGGGAGATGTCCGCCACGCCGTCTTCGGACATGTACACGGTGGCGACGTTGTCGACGAGCATCTGGTCGACAATCTCCTTCATTTTTTTGAAGAGCAGGTCGAGGTCCTCGTCCGTAATATCCGCGATCTTCTTGTTCTTCTCGATCCCGGAGCGTTTGCAGACCTCCTCGGCGTACTGTCCGCCGAGATTTATGCCGGTGGCGAGCGTTCTTACGATGTCGGATTCGGACGCCTTCATTATTGAAACGAATTCTTCGAATGACGACGACGTCGGATCGAACCTCGACTTCGGCATGACGTAGTCCTCGCCGGGCTTGACGCTCCTGTCCCTCATCGTCTTGTGGATGAGGCAGTTGAGGATCTTGCCATCGAGCACGAGAAGGACGTTCCCTCCGCCGAACATCTCGAATATGAGCTTGTAGTCGCAGTCGGTCTTCAGGACCTCCATAATGACAACGCGGTCGAACCCCGCCTGATAGACATTGCCTATGCGGGCGTTGTCGAGGTATTTCCTGAGGAATGTCGCGAACGACTGCGGGACGATCGGCGTCTCGGGCTTGTTCTCCGGAAGATACAGCCACTTCTTATCTTTGAAGAAGACATCCTTTTTGCCCTGCCCCTGTACGTTGACGCGGAACAGGACGTTCGATCCCCATTGGAATATCTTGTCCATATGGGCGTCCTTCAGCGAGGACATCTCGTTCACTACGGAGCGGACATCAAAGGAACTCATCTCCTTCTTCATGCGATACGGTTAGGCGAGCCTCTAAAATAAACTATTCTGTCTGCCGGGCACGAAAACCTTTATCAATGAAATCCCCATTGGTCGTTCCAACGCCGCTGTGGCTAAGGGGTATAGCGACGCCTTGGTAAGGCGTAGGTCGTGGGTTCAATTCCCATCAGCGGCTCCATACTTTATCTTACGGATCTCTGATTGCAATGAAGCTCTCCATCCAGGCCGTCATAGCCGCGTTCTGGCTTGTTTTTTGGACTGCCCAGATGATGGTAAATTACAATTATTACATCAGAACGGAGAACGGAAGGCTCATGCTGTTGCTGTTCGGCATCTGTCTGGCGCTGGGAGCGATCTTCTTCGCGTACATCGCATGGAAGAGCTACGGGCCTAAGATCATGTACAAGGCCAACAAGTCCAAAAGATGCCCCGACTGCTACGCCAAACTCGATCCGAAGAGCGATTTCTGCCCTAAATGCGGAAAGGATCTCAGCGGAAGGGACAAGGCCAACATCTGCTGGAACTGCGGATACGAGGATCTCGATAAGAATTCGACATCCTGTCCAAAGTGCGGCAGGGAATACAAGAAATGAGAGACGGCGACCATACGGTCGCCGTAAATGATTTTACGCCATCTTGTAGAAGACGAAGCCTGACCAGATCTTGGGGAAGAAGAATGTGGTCTTCTTAGGCATCCTCTTTCCGATCATCGCAAGATCCCATATGGTCTTGAGGCTCGGGTCGTTGAGGACGATGGCAAGATCATATTCCTTGTCCGCCATCTTCTTCTTTACCGACGGGAACTCGGCATCGTAACTGATCGTGGCCTTGTCCTCGTCCGATTTGTAGATGCCTTTCATTATGATCTCCTGGGCGACATACGTATCCAGGTTCCACATCGGGTCGTCGGTAGCTTCATAGCTGGCGAGCATGCATTTGCCGGAGCGGAATACGAGCCCCATCTGCCAATCACCGAGCTTGGACTTCATGTCGTCGATATCCTCGGCGTCGGCGGTCCTCATCTTTGCTTTCACCTTGGCGATGACGTTCTTCTCCGAGATCTCGTCGCTCTTGATGAGCCTGTGCGTAGGCCATATCACGAGGCCGGGGTCGTCCGAAGGCACGAGCGTTGCGAGAACATATGATTTCGCTTCGTTGCCCGGATTCTCGAGCGAGTAGTTGAGTGCGGTCTCGTATCTGTGGTGCCCGTCCGCGATGAGCATCTTTTGAGGAGCGAGCTCTTTGCTCATCTCCTTCATTACGTCATCGTTGCAGATCCTGAGGTATTCGTGCGTCACTCCGGAGCTGTCCGTGAACTTGTAAAGTGGCGAAGCGCACTTCTCGATCTTCTTGCAAAGGCCGTCCGAGAATCCTTCGAATATGCCGAATATGGATTCGAGGTGCGTCTCCATGTCCCTGAGGAGGTTGAGGCGGTCCGCCTTGACCTTCGAGAATGTCTCCTCGTGCGGTATGATGTTCCCGTCCTCGTACTTCTCCGTCTTGAGCTTGCCTACGAAGCCGGTCCGGATCTTCTTCACGCCGTGGTCCTCGAATGTCTGCCTGTAGAGGTAGAATGAATCGCTGTCCTGGGTGAGATCCCCGTCCGCTATCCACTTCTCGAGCTCTTCCCTGGACTTCCCGTATCTTCCGCCGACGGGCATGAGGGTGAGTCTCGTGACGTTGTGCGGCAGGCTCTGGAGCTGCTTGAGATAATCCTCTCCGATGACGTCATACGGGGGAGAGATGCGGTCGTCGATCTTCTCGCCGCCCTTCAAGGACGGCCTGTATCCGGAAAACGGAAGGAAAGTAACCATCGGTTGCACCTTATAACTGCGTACCGTTCCGTCGTATATATTCGTTGGCAAGTCGGACATACTCGTCGTTTTACAAACAGATGAACAATTGTAAAAAGCATTGAAACCTAGCAAGCAGTCTGTAAAGCATGGATAATAAGCTGATTGCGATTCTAGCCGTAGTTGTCCTCGTGATCGCCGGTGTAGGCGTCGCAGTATTTGCGATGAATCAAGGCGAGAACGTGATAGGTACGACCTATCAGGGGAACGGCGGCACGACGAGCAGTGGGAAGACATCATACACTTTGTCCAATCCGACAGCCCAGGAATCGATGTTCTCAAGGGACGGGTATTCTTTTGTCGAATGGAATTCGGCCGCCGACGGTTCCGGGAAGTCATATGCCGTCGGTTCTGCCGTAACGGACAAGTTGACAATCTACGCTCAGTGGAAACAGATAACTCCTGCAGGCCCCACTCTTCTGTGCAAGGTGTCAGGAACATCTTCTTTGTTCGAAGCGATCACCATGACCGTTACGGATACCAACGGTGAATCTACAAATGTGAAATCATCGTTGATCGGGGTCAATGTCGGGATTCATCCGTCCGAAACGGATGTGATCACAGTATCATTTACCGGCGGATCTAATTGGATTCTTAACGAGTCCGGAGAAAAACCGATGTTCAAGGGAACGATCAACGGGGTTTCGGCGATTATCATACCTCATGTGTACGATGTGAATGGCTCATCTGTATCTATCACATGCAGTATGGTGGGCAGTAACCCCACAATAACGTTCATACTTACGGGCAATGGCGTATTGTCATCCAGTATATTGGCCTCGTCCAAGGTCTGATAATCTTTTATCCGAGGGGTCTCCCCCCTCGGAATTTTAACGATAGAGGATCGTATTCTGCAAAAGATCTCAAGCCGGCGCTCTCTAGCAGAGCATTACGGTCCCGCAAAGTCAAAATCTCAGCAGATCCTGGGAACAGGGTCTCCGGCAGGAGATTCCAACACACGTCTGCCGCCGATCTCCGTCCTCATTATGACGCGCGGTACGTCGGACTTGACTGCATGGCCGATAATCGCCGCGTCCTTTCCGAGCGGATGCGACCTGAGGGCCTTGATGACCTCGTCCGCCATATCGGGGACGCAGGCTATGACGACCTTCCCTTCGTTGCCGATGCTGAGAGGATCGATGCCGAGCATGTCGCAGGCGTTGACGACGCCCTCCCTGAGAGGTATGGCCGGTTCGTCTATCTCCATGCCGATCTTGGATTTGGAGCACCATTCGTTGAGGGTGTTCGCGAGTCCTCCCCTGGTGGGGTCCTTCATCGACGTAATGCCGCCGACCTTCAGGCCCTGTTCTATGAGATTGTTCAGCGGAGCTACGTCGCTTTTGACCGTGCTTTCGAACCCGTATCCTTCGCGGAACGAGAGGAGAGCTATGCCGTGGTCTCCGACGGTACCGGACACGATTATCGCGTCGCCCGGTCTTACGTTATTGTCGGTGGCCCATTTGGAATCTACCTTTCTGTACTTTGATGCGACGGACACGTTGTGATCCATGTACTTGGATCTCCTGCCAATCGCGGCGGTCGTCATGACCATCTGGTCGACCGATCCGGCTTCAACGACCTTCGTGTCGCCTGTCGCGATCGGGACGCCGCACGCTTCTGCGGTGCGTCCCATGGATTCGAGTACGCGATCGACTATGTCTACTTCGAGTCCCGCCTCGAGAATGAGGGAGCACGACAGCGCGAGCGGAGTGGCCCCCATGACCGAGATATCATTGACAGTTCCGGCCACAGAGAGCGATCCTATGTCGCCTCCGGGGAAGAACAGCGGTTTGACGGTGTGCCCGTCGGTGGTGAAAACTATGTCATCCACTACGGCCGAATCGTCGAATGAACTCAGCGGAACTTCTGAATTCATCTTCGGGAAATGTGATGTCACATGTTTGGAGAGGAATTCCTGCATGATCTCTCCTCCCGCGCCGTCGTTCATGATGACCTTTGCCATGGCCACGGCATCGGGGAAGCTATGAATAAACTTGTTGTTCGAAGTTGGATGGAGGCAATCGCCATGGTGTTTATATGCAATCTTAGCATTGCACCGCTGCGGCTGACCGTCTGGCGCCGTTCGACTGAAGAATATGGTGTCGTCAAATGGCGTTACGGGGTGTGTATAAGGCCGTTGCAATATCCGCGGCGTTGTTGTTTTTAGGTATGAGTTTTATAGTCTTGGAGTCGGGTAATCAGTATTCTGTCTCAGAAAGTGCCTCAGAAGATGTCCCAGTAATTTATACTCCAAATTGTTCTAGTGATACATTTAAGCCCATTCCGAAGGTTGCAAAGATTGGTCAGAAATATACAATTCCAATAGACTCGGCCAATTATTATGAACAATCTGGGTATAATTTGGTAGGGTGGACCAACGCTTCGAATGATTATTTTTACAATTTTGGTGACGAAATAATGGTTAATGCTGAATTGACTCTTCGTGCAAAATGGGAGCCAATGAAATTTAAGGCCATTTATCACTCAAATTATGTGGGTTCACCTGACGTACAGGAACAAACTGTTGATTATATGGCCGAGTATAGGTTAATGAGCAACTCATTCCATAGAGACGGCTACGCATTCATCGGTTGGTCAAGGGACAGCGGTGGGGACATACTACTTGTAGAAAATGCCCTTATTACGGCATTCAATTCGTGTACGAACGTAAATTATTACGCCATTTGGAGATCCTCGCCATATAATGTGATTTATCATTCTAACGATGGAACAGAAAGAATCACTACAGACGAGGCGAGATACGAAATGCCTTACGATGGCGGATCGAATCTTTATGTAAGATCTGGATACGTTTTTGATCATTGGAACACAAGTCCTAATGGAAACGGTACGTCCTATGGAAAAAACGTTTCAATTTCGAATTATCGCTTTACGAGCGATTTTAATTTGTACGCCATATGGGAACCTAACACCTACACGGTCAGTTTCGATTATCGCGGAGCGGGTCCCGGCATAGCATCCAAGAGCTGCACATACGACGGCACCTACGGGAATCTTCCGCAGACCGTCAGGGAAGGTTACACATTCGACGGCTGGTATACGGAGGCCGTCGCCGGGGAGAAGATAACATCCGCGTCTGCGGTCAGAACGGCATCGGATCACACGCTTTACGCTCACTGGACGAGTACTGGGTATTCTCTCAGCATATCGTATGAGTATGCGAAGGGAGGATCGGCCTCTGTGACGCACAGCGAGACAGTGTCGTACAACGCGGCATACAGCGTGAACTCCCCGGCCATAGACGGATATACGCCTGACAGGACAGTGGTCGCAGGCAACATGCCTTCTTCGGATGTGAGCATCGTCGTAAGATACAGTCCGAACAACTATTCCTTAACGTTCGATGCCAACAGCGGTTCGGTCTCAACAGCATCGAAAACGGTGACGTACGGAGATGCCTACGGCATACTTCCGACGCCGACGAGATCCGGTTTCAATTTCGACGGCTGGTACACGTCATCGTCCGGAGGTTACAGGATCACCGATGCGAGTACTGTTGGTACGGCTGCCGATTCGACGCTGTATGCCCATTGGATCGCAGAGGATCCGATCTATTACACGGTGAATGTCACGGCAGATCCGTACAACGGCGGAACGGTCTCTGGAGGCGGTTCGGTACCGAAAGGATCAACCGTCGAGGTGTCTGCGGTCGAAAATACCGGGTTCGTCTTCGTCAGATGGTCTGACGGAGGGGCTAAGACACACACGATACAGGTGGAATCGGATGTCGGTCTGACGGCCTACTTCAAAAAAGCCACATACAACATCGACCTCGCCGCATCCCCTGCTGAAGGCGGAACGGTCGCAGGCAATGGGATATTCGACAGCGGGAGCACCGTCAGGATATCAGCTTCGGAGGCCGAAGGATATGTTTTCATAGGATGGTCGGACGGCAGCAAGGGGAAAGAACGCGATATAACTGTAACTGGGAATCTGGCTCTTACGGCATTGTTCTCTCTCAAAGACGAAGAATCGCTCATGAACATGATCAGCCTTGCGATACTTTCCAGCAAAAATGACGTGGATCTGTATATGAGCATGGCCGATTTCGATACCGAAGGAGAATCGGTGATCGATAACAGCGTGATGATCCCGAAAGTGGTCGACGGTAAGAAGATAAAAATTCATATCAAGGACATTGACGGGGATGTTATGTACAGGCTGTTCTTCGACTGCGGGACGACCTACAACGAAACATCCATATCCAGTATACTCGACGTCAGGGCAAAGGGTTCGTTCGATCCGCTGGATGTCTTCTCGCCGGATGTCGCCGACAGGATATCGTCGGATATGGGCGACCGCGGGAACATGTTCTTCGTGGATCACGGTCTCAGCGGTCCAACCCCGTATTCCGCCGAGATTTCGTTCAACATGGGCGGTCACAACGGGGAGCGTTACTCTCTGTTCGGTTACGACGAGTCCTCCGGAAGCATGGCAGACCTTGAAAAGGAATGCACTGTATCCAGCGACGGGTATGTGACAGTGAACGCATACGGCAGTCTGGCATATGTTCTAGTCCCAGTCAACGGAGGGACGGATACAACTGCGGAAAAGAATCCGATCGTGCCTGTTGTGATAGTTCTGATCGTATCATTGGCGGCGGTTCTGTCCTTATTGGCGTACAGGAGAGGGCTCAGGTAGGTTCAGTCGATGCTTTATAATCAATAGGCAATCAGTCAATCCTGGACCCGTGGGGTAGAGGATGATCCTTTCGGCCTTCGGAGCCGAGGACCCGGGTTCGAATCCCGGCGGGTCCGCCTATTGAGCCAGATATGGAATAACGCCTGTGATTCGAACGATGATCGGAAATTACCAACGGTTCACTGTGCATCGCGACTATCTGTCACTCGTACCTCGGTCTGTATTCATCGAAGCAATCGAGGCACAGTTTCTTTCCGTTATGCAGTCTGATCAGATCCTCTCTGGCCGATTCGCCGCAGCACTCGCATTGAACGCTGTCGAAGATCTTCGCTCTTTCCGGGATGTCATATCCCGGGATCTTGATATTGAACACTTCGCGAACAGGATCGTTCAGGAAATGGTCTATTGCCTTTTCTTTGGTGCAGTCCCTGTCGAACGGTT
>CAZXIY010000054.1:0-8391 GCA_964640935.1 uncultured Methanomassiliicoccales archaeon | reverse complement strand
CGGACGGAACGTCGAAGTATTCCAGGCCGCTCCCCGGAGCAGCGAGGATGTATCCCGAGACGGATGTTCCGCCGACGACGATAACCAGAGAGAGGATGGAGGATGTGCGCAACAACCTCCCGGAGCTCCCGGAGGCCATCGAGAAGCGTCTCGTCTCTCAGTACGGGATAAACGCCCAGCAGGCGAAGCAGATCGTCAGGCAGGACAATACGGATCTTTTCGAGAAGATCGCCGATAAGTACAACCTCGCGCCGGTCGCGGCGACGATGTTCCTCAACACCTACGGGGAGCTCGAGCACGCCGGAACGGATGTTCATGCGTTCACAGACGATTCGGTAATGGAGCTCTTCGGTATGCTCAAGGCGTCGCGTTTCGCAAAAGAGGCCCTTCCGGCGATACTGAAGGAGATGTCCGAAGGATCGTCTGCGGAAAAGGCCATATCCAAACTCGGTCTGGAATCTGTGGATGACGACGAGGCTGCCGCGACGATAGCGAAGATAGTCAAGGAGCGCGAGGACTTCGTCAGAGGCAAGGGCATGGATGCGATCGGACCGCTCATGGGCCCCGTTATGGGGGCTCTCAGAGGGAAGATCGACGGAAAGAAGGCCAACGAGCTCCTGGCGAAAGAGATCAAGAAGTACGCGGAGTGATCTCCAGCACTTTCAGTCTCTCGAAGAACAGCGGGAGCTCTCCGACGGTCCTGACCGAGAATCCCGACAGGAGTCCGTTCAGCTTTTCCTCGTCCATCAGCGTGGAAACGACGATGACGAGCCTTCCGTCCTCCGACAGGTGATCCCGGAGCCCGTCCAGCAGGCCGGGGAGCGGCCCTATGCCGCCTTCCCCGCCGGACCAGGCCTTGGCGAGCATCCCTTCCTCGTCCACAGGGAGGTACGGGAGATTGAATATCACCGTGTCGAATCTTCCGGAGACGTTTTCATAGAGATCCGACACGGATGCGGACAGGAGAAGTCCGTTCCTTTCGGCATTCTTCCTGGTGCATTCCACTGCAGAGGGATTGATGTCGACCGCGGTCACGGAGGCTCCGCAGGCGGCGCAGTGCATGGACACTATGCCCGAACCGCAGCCTATCTCGAGTACGCGCTCCCCTTCAGATACATCAATCGATTCTATCAGAAGGATGCTGTCCTCGGACGGAGGATACACATCGTCTGTTGTTTCCGCCGTTATGTCATCTCTGTATTCCACGGATGGATATCGTCAGGAGGTCTAATCTGTTTTCGGTATTCTGACGGGCCGTTCCCTTAATAGCGACGATGCGATACCATGGGTATGAATCAACTTGATGTCCTTGTCATAGGCAGCCTTGAGCGTGCGGAGGACGGGACGATCCTCGAAGCGAATTCCACATCGACGCTGATAAGGGCCGGCGGAAAGCTCATAGTCGTGGATACCAGCAGCCGCCTCATGAGGCCGGGGATAAAGACATCGTTCAAGCAGCTGGGTGTGTTCATGAAGGATGTAGACACCGTGATATTGACTCATGGGCATTCCGATCACACGGCCAACAACGACCTGTTCCCGAATGCCGAGATCATCATGCATGCGGGCGAGGATGACTGCAAGATCGAAGGGGCCGAGAAGATAGACGGCGACGTATCCATAGCGAAAGGCGTGGATCTCGTCTACACTCCGGGACATACATGGGATTCCATGAGCGTGTTCGTCGAAGGCGAGGACCGCAGATACGCGATCGTCGGGGACGCGATACCGCTGGAGGACAACTACAGGAAGATGGTGCCTCCCGGCATACATGTGTGCAAGGACGTATCCATGAAAAGTATTAAGACGATATGCGATTACGCCGATGTGATAATACCTGGCCACGGGAAGCCATTCGCGGCCGGGAGGTGAGCACATGGAGAGAGAAGTACCGGAAGAGATCTATTACGAGTGCCAGGACTGCGATGATTATACCATGCACGAGGTGCTCAAGGGCAGAGTTGGAAAGTCTTCTCTCGAGGCCACCATACGCTGCAGCCAATGCGGCAAGACGTTCACGACCACGATCAAGATCCCCAAGATCATCAGAACGAACGTGGTCATAAGCGACGGACCCGTATCCGAGACATCCACCACAGAACTGGAGGAGGATGACAAGGTCATGGTCGGCGACGAGTTCTTCATCGAGGACGGAAGGCGTCTGAGAGTATGTTCGCTGGATCTCGGCGACGGCAAACGTGTCGGAAGGGCGCTGACCCAGGACATCAAGACGATCTGGGCACAGCAGTTCGACGTGCTCAGCCTGAAGGTTACGATCAACGACAACCGCAAAAGCTATTCCAGAAGGATAGAGGCTGAACCGGATGACGAGTTCTCCATAGAACAGGTGCTCAGCATGCCCGATATGGACTGCTATATCCATGCGATAAAGACACGCGAGCGTCTGATCAACAGAGGCTCCGTCGAAGCGAGGGATATCGTCAGGATATACGGCAAGATGAAGAGGAAATCATACCCTGTCCTTGATCTCGAGGATGACGCTGAGGACATCTGAGATATTATCGCTCTTTACGATGTCCGTCGCCGCTTCCTCGGTGTAACAATCTACGGGGTTGAAGGCGATGGACTTCCCGGTGTTCTCGAACATCTTGATATCGGTGAACGAGTTGCCGATGGACACCGTCCTTTCGGGGGTGGTGCCGTACTTAGTGATGAAATCTCTTACGTTTTTGCCTTTATCCTTCAGATCCACATTCATGATGCCTTCGCCGGTGAGCTTCCCGTCCGGATATGTCTCTAAAGTATCGGCGATATAGTCGTCAAATCCGAATTCGCGTGCGATCATCCTCGCCGCCATATCTATGCCGCCGCTGCAGATGACGCATTTCATATCATTGTATTTCAGGCAGGCAACGGTCTCCTGTATGCCGTCGGTCAATGGCATATCCCTGAATATCCTGGCTATGTCGCTGACGGTCATTTCGGGCCTGACGCTCTTCCAGAGAGAGATGTCGCGTCTCATGAACTCCGGTTCGTCGATCTCCATGTTTATGAACGCCTGATAGGCCTTCTCGTTGCTCACACCGAGTGATTCGTGAATGAATGCCCAGGAGCTCCTTGTCTTGGTAAGGACACCGTCCATATCGAAAACGACGAGGTCGTAACGTCTGCCCATGGGGCCGACTATTGCATGGCGATATAAAGAATCGACTGGAAACGTGTGCGACGGCAGATCACACGATCGGGAATCCCTTCCCCGTTTCAAGGGATATCCATTTCGAGGCCGAGACGTACATGATGATGACCGCGGTCGCAAGATAGACTATCGGGTCGGCTACGGAGCCGATGCATAAGAAGTCCAACACGGCGCAGACGAACAGCAGTGCAGATGCGATCGCCATCATGCGTTCTTTCTTCTTCAGGAAGCACAAGGCGGTGACCAGCGGAACGAATGACATGAAGAGACCCAGTATCCAAGGGGATGTCACGCCGAGCAACAGCATGACGGAAGACACCGACGAGCCTATGGATACGGCGGCCATGAGCATTCCCTCGATGACGATCCCTTTCGTGAGGACGATGGCCGAGAAGATTATCGTTATGGACGAAAGGACGAGCGTGGCGACGTAGAATGGCATCATGAAATACAGATCGCCGTCGTTGAGCGAGTAGAATCTTGAGAGGCAGATCACGAGGATCGTCAGGCCGAAGGTGAACATCATCGCCGTGACGGACAGCTGTTTGGGATAGTCATCGTATATGTACCAGACATTCGGTCTCGGGTCTTTGGGGATCGTCCTGAACATATCTTCGCCGGTCTCGAACGCGATCGTGCGTCCGATGGAATAGTAGCAATACAGCAGTCCGCATATGAGGGAGCAGATCCCGACGATGACATCGAAGTCGGTATCCTTGATAAGGAAATACCCTGCCACGAGGACCACCGAATGCATGAACGTCGTGACACCGAGTATGTAGTTCCTGTTGTGGAGGAACAGGTATGCGATGATCAGCAGCCCGAGACCCATCGCAGCGTCTATTATGTAGTATTCCGGCGTCTTCGTCATGAAGTTCGACAGGGTGTAGTAAAGCGATGACGAGGCTCCGAGAAGCACAAGCATCCCTTTGAGCACCCTGCGTTTCTTGAACGCGTGCCATGTGAACACGAGTGCGAACACGGAAAGGGCGGCCAGCGAGATCTCGTACATCGTGATGTCGATGTCAATGCTGAAGAACGTGCCGTTCAGCAACGGTACGGATTCCCATATCAGTATCATGCCGAGCAGCATTATGGCCATAATCGACACATACGACGATCCAGAGCAATCTCCGCTGTTTTTATCGATCATTGCATCACAACTCCGCCCCATCTTTCGTAAGACGTCCACCGTTCATGTTCTTCGGAAGATAATGTTTTCCGGTCTCGAAGTAGATCCACTCCGAGACCGCGAAATAACCTATGAGTATCCTCGTCATCATCACAACGATCCTGAATGGGACAGCGAGATCTGACGATACTGGGGTCATTACGAAGGACAGGGTCATCAATATAACGATCGCAGACATGACAAATTGCCTGTTGCGGTAGTATATGTATATCAGTGCCAGAAGAGGCGACACCATGAGCAGTCCGAAATATAAGGCCGGATCGCCGCATGTGATCATCGATACCGACGATACGAGTGCGGTCATCGATCCAACGAATATCATGATGCCCGGAGCTACCATATCTTTCATGAGGGCGAATACGGAGAAGCACAGCGATACCGCCGACAGGACCATCAGGGCTATCTGATACGCATTGTTCGAGATCTCATCGGATACGACATTGACGCCGGTCATGACGGTCACTATCGTGAAAGAGACCATTCCGGCAGCTGAGATGAGCACCACTGCGTATTCTTTATCGGAATAATCGAGGCACCCTTTGGAATAGCGGAGCTCTTCTCCGGAAGCATATCTGAACGTGTTGATGACGCCTTTCAACGCATACAGCGCCCCGGCGATCACGAGCATGACGCCGGTCGCCGTGTATGCGGTCTGTCCGGTCATGAACTGCGGAGCAAGTATGGTGACGGAGAAGACGGCCGATGCGGCCATCATCAGATATTCCTTTCTTGTCGCGAATATCGCTGTAGAGATCAGGAGCGTTATGGCGAAGAACAGATCGGCGATGAACGACGACGATGCTTCGTTGGAATACATGCTGACCGTGAATATCATCGACGACGAACTGCAGACCAGCATGAGGATCCCCATGGTGAGAAGTCTGTTCTTCAGTGCGGTCGCGGCGAACAGCATGAGCACCGAGCAGAGAACGAATTTGACCGCAATGTACTCTGTCGCTTCGATATTGAACGCACTTACGACAGACGACAGATAGTGCACCGCAGTGAACATGACCGTTATGCCGAGAAATATTATGCCGCCCGTCAGCACCGACAGGCCGCCGACCCCTACTTTCGTGTCATCATCGGTCACGGTAACAGGATTACGGGGTCGACTTATTACTCTGTCGGGACGTCTCTAACTCCGATTGGACGAATATCGTCACGATGGTCCGCGTTCCGTCATCGACCGTCACGGTCTCCGAGAACCTGAGTATCTCGTCCGTGAACACAGTTTGTCGCGGCATCGAAATATGCCTCTGTTCCTTCGACAATGAGATATTAATACGGTATCCCGTTCCCGTACAGTATATGATAACCATCATCGGGACTGGGCATGTTTTCGATATATCGGAGCCGATGATGTTCTTCGTGAAGCACATCTGGCCGGATGCCGTTCTGGTGGAATTGGACGTGACGCGTTTCAATGCCATGACCGCCGCATCCCAAGAGAAGAAGGACGGCGAAGCATCCGAAGAAGCACAGAAGAACGACAAGGATGTCCCGTGGATATACCGCAGCACCGCCAAGTACCAGAAGAAGATGGCCGGTGATTACGGTTCCAATGTAGGTGCAGAGATGCTCACGGCCGTGAACACTGGGAAGCTCATCGGTGCAGAGATCGGATTCATAGATTCCAATGCGGCGAATGTCATGAACGAGGTCTGGTCGGAGATGCCGTTCGGCGAGAAGGCAAGGTACACCATGTCGTCCCTCAAGGACCGCGTGTCCGGGAAGAAAGAGGTCGACAGGACGGTGGAGGAGTTCTCGAAGAACGAGGACGCCATGATGGCCGACATGCGTCGCAAGTATCCCACGCTTGTAAGAAAGCTGATAGACGAGCGCAACGATCACATGGCCAAGGAGATAGCTTCATACGCGGACCGTCTCAACAACATAGTCGTTGTCGTAGGGGACGCCCATGTGGAAGGTCTCGCGGAACTCCTGAAAGGACGCGAGATAAGGAAGATAAGGCTCCAGGACATCCTGAACAAGGATAGGCTGGATGCCGTGCGCAGGGAATTGTGGAACGAGAAGGGGAGCGAATGAAGGTAGAATTGCTGACATATACGCAGAATGCCGATGCCATATGCGCCGCGGCAGGAAAATCATGTTATTCGGAGAGGTCCTCGGTGGACCTTTTGGACGAGGACGATCCGGAGAAGGTCCTCGGAAAGATCGTAGGCATGGGCCATCTGTCCGTCGTCGAGCATGCATCGTTCACGTTCTCCGTTGAAGGCGTGTCCAGGTCACTGACGCATCAGCTGGTGAGACACCGCATAGCCTCGTTCTCGCAACAGAGCCAGAGATATGTCCCGCTGAAGGATCCGACGTACGTCACGCCGCATACGATAGAGGACGATCCCGAGCTCAAACTGATGTACGATTCCGCGATGGAGGGTATTTGGGATGTCTACAGGAAGCTTCAGGAGAAGATCCCGTCGGAGGATGCCCGCTATGTTCTGCCGAACGGATGCACTACCAACATTACCATAACGATGAATGCGAGGGAGCTCCTGCATTTCTTCTCGCTGAGATGCTGCAACCGCGCTCAATGGGAGATCAGAGAGATGGCCGATCAGATGCTGGCACTTTGCAAAGAGGTATCGCCGACCATATTCAGGGCAGCCGGGCCTCCGTGCGTGAGGGGATCTTGCCCAGAAGGCAAGCTGTCATGCGGCAAACCCAGGAAAGAGCTGCTGTCTTCACGCAATGCTTAAATAAGGATTATTCTTAATCGGGAGTACTCGGTGAAGATAATGGGAAGAATCAGACCCACATATATCAAGAGAGTGTCAATAGAACTCGTCAACAAATACCCGAAAGCGTTCAGCAACGATTTCGAGAATAACAAATCTATGGTAAACAGTCTGACCGATGTCACGTCCGTCACGATGAGGAATCGTATCGCTGGATACATCACGCGTTACCTTAGCCACGTTGAGGTCTAAACTCATTCTCTTTTGAAACCTAATCCGCACAAATCAATTGCCCATGTGGGGTAGCTTGGATATCCTGTGAGATTGCGGATCTCTTGACCCGGATTCGAATTCCGGCGTGGGCGCCATTACCATTCCATGGTTCTAAGGCTCTTCTTCAGGCCAGACCTTCTTCGTCACTTCGGAATCTCCGGGCGGCAGTATTCCTGCGATCTCCTCTTCTGGTACCCTGAATTCCTTGGCCATCATCGCGGCCGTTCTTCCGGCCTTGCCTCTTCCGGGGATTATGACGAAATATTTTTTTGAAAGCTTCTCGACAGAAACGACCGGCCCGCACATAATCTTCCTGGCCCCGTCGTACTCGATCTCGCCTACCGCAAGCTCTATCGGGAGGTGGTATTCGTAGTTCCTCTTCCCGCGTATTATGAATGCTCCTCTGGGCACGAACTCGCCCGCCTGCGGTGTCTTGCTGACCTGGTCGGTATAGACCCAGAATGCGCTGCCGTCGACGAACGCCGCGACCCATCCCTTGGATTGGGCGAGGGCGAAGGTACACGTTTCTCTGAGATCCTCTTCCGGTGCGTTCTTCCCGTCCTTGAGTATCGTCGATGGGGCACCGTGGAGATCCGCGTGGGCGTAGATGTCGTCGTCCTTGAGATGCTTCTTGACGATATTGTCGTTGGTGTGGGCGTCCTTTCCGGCCACGACCATCCTGCCGGACGGAGCGATGAACCATTTGTATCTGTCGAACCAGAACCGTTTCGTGGGCTGGGCCTTGTTGGCTGTTGCCACGCGCATCTTCTCGAGACCCGCCTTCTTCTTGTCAAGGAACTCGATGCTCTCTTTGAGAGCATCCTCGGCCCTGTCGGCCTTCTCGCCGAGCTCCTTGCCGCGCTGATAGAGGTCGGATGCGTTGGCGTCGATGTTCTTTGTATAATCGACGGGGACGTTCTCTCCTTCGATGACCGCAACGACGGTGTTGGCAGACGGGTCGATGGATGATACGAAGTCTATCTTCATCGCCCCTGCCTTGAGCCTGTCCCAGCTGAGCTTCTTCGACTGCTCCGAAAGGACGTTGAGCAACTCGTTGATACGCTGGTAAT
>CAZXIY010000053.1:0-8934 GCA_964640935.1 uncultured Methanomassiliicoccales archaeon | reverse complement strand
CTTCCACATCCGATGGAACGAGGGCATAATGAAATTTCATTGGTAGTATTTAAAATAAGCAATATTGGACGGCCGCATACCATCTTTAAGCCGTCGTTTTCAGTATTATTTTCGTTGCATTATCATATATTTTTTGCAACTTGGATGGTCTACATACTACATTATTTATAGTTTTCTATAATTTATAGATAATTATAAATAGTATAATTTTTTGAATTAACAGTGATAACAGTTTAAAAATAATAGTATTTAAAATAGTAACATTGGTAATAGATAATATTAAATAATTAAAATTTCAATTTTAATTCAAGGGCGAATCAGGACAATCGCCCCTGTCGGTTAACACCGGCAATCCGAAACATAATGATCCCAAACGCGGCGACAAATGCCCATTGTGCGGATCGGGGGTTCGAGTAACGGATACTTCCCACGTCGACTCCCGCCCATACAAGCAAACTTCGACGAACCGCGTCCGGGATTGTCATGATACGGAAATCTGTCATCAAACGAACCACAGCACCTGCAGGATCTTCCAAATAACCAACATCTTGCCGAATGCAGTGGGATTATCGCCGATCGGTTCCAAGACCGACTGCGAAGAAAAGAACATACGAGGTATGAAAATGGTAGACAAAGCAAAAATCTTGGCGGATCTGAAAACATCCGTCGAGACATGGAACCTCAAACTCGCCGGAGAGGCCACAAAAGCAGGCATCGAAGCGGGAATGGAACCGAAAGAGATCATAGATGCTCTCGGTAAAGGAATGGCCGTGATCGGCGAGCAGTTCGACCAAGCGAAGGTCTATCTGCCGCAGGTCGTGGCAGCTTCGAAAGCAATGCAGGTCGGTCTCAACACACTGAAACCTGTAATGGCCGGGAACGTCGATGCAATGAAAGGCACCGTCGTCATGGGTACGGTCGAAGGAGACATACATGAGATCGGAAAGAACGTTTGCTGCGCGATGCTTCGCGGAGCAGGATACAACGTCATCGATCTCGGACCCGATGTGACACCCGAGATGTTCCTCGACACTGCAGATGAGAACAACGCAAAAGTTGTCGGCGGATCGGCATTGATGACGACGACGCTGCTCGTGCAGAAAGAGATCGTCGAACTCATCAAAGAGAGAAATGTGGATGTAAAAGCAATATTCGGCGGCGCCCCGTGCACAAAGGCATGGTGCGACAAGATTGGAGCGGACGGCTATTCTTCGTCTGCACCAGAGTGCGTCGAATTGGTCAACAAGATATACTGAGGTGAATCTAAATGGCAGCATCTAGACCAATCACTGTTTTCGAAGCATACGATCGCTTCGTGAAAGGAAAGAAAGTCGATGAGAGCGAGTGGGACTACGTTACGATCCCGACGAACGCATCAGCTCTCAAAGAGAAATACAAACTCAACTTCGGAAAGAAGTTCGTCCCCGAGGACAAGGCAACGAAAGACGCTCTGTTCAACGCAGGACTCGAGATGCTCGTTAATACGGGATTCTACTGTCCCGATCTCAAACGCGCGCTCACACTCACAGAAGAGGAAGTGTGGGAAGGCATCAAGAAGATCCCTAAATCCATAACGCTCGGAGAGGGGAGAGACTCCAAACTTTTCGCACCTCGTCATGGAAACGAGGCAAGGAAACCGATTATTCAGGGTGGACCCACCGGCGCTCCGGTGTCAGAGGATGTTTTCATCCAGGTTATGCAGAGTTACGCTCAGGAAGCCGTTGTCGACCACCTCGTCAACGGTGTTATGGCAACGATCGAGGGGCATGACGCCAAGACGAACACGCCCTACGAGATACGCGCCACGATGGCGGAACTCCGTGCGGTGAGAGAGGCAAGAGTAAGGGCAGGCCGCCCTGGGATGGGTGTATAGGGACCTGAGACACCGCTGTCCGCAGCGGGACGTCTCGCGTCAGACATGGTATACGCTGGGCACAGGACATTCGATGCACACGAGTGCTCTCAGCTCAACGAGCTCAAGATGGACATGACCGGACTCAACATGCTCGCAGGATGGACTGCGAACGGTGACACGATCATGATCGAACAGATGCCCATTTTCGGCGGCTACTGCGGTGGCGTCGAAGAGACGGCAATATGCGATGTAGCTACAACGCTGGCATCATTCGCACTGTTCAGCGGCAACTTCCACCTCGACGGCCCGATCCACATAAGATGGGGAATAACGACGTCGAGAGAGACCCTCCAGATAGCCGGACATGTGGCTGCGGCGATCGATGCCAACACCGATCTCCTCCTGGCCAACCAGTACTATCCGATGGCAGGACCGTGCACGGAAATGTGCCTCATCGAGACCGCCACGCAGGCGGTGTGCGACACGGCATCCGGAAGAGAGCTCCTCTCTGGTTCCGCCGCCGCGAAGGGTGTCCTCCAGGACAAGACCACCGGAATGGAAGCGAGAATAATGGGAGAAGCGGCAATAGCTGCTGCAGGAATGAAGATCTCCGATGTGAACGAACTCATCGAGAAGCTCGTCAGCAGCTACGAGACCAAATACACATGCGCACCCGAGGGCAAGACCTTCCAGGAATGCTATGATGTAAAGACGGTCAGACCCACCGACGAATACCTCAGCGTGTACGACGGTGCGGTGAAGAAGCTCAGGGACTTCGGTCTGGACATAAAGCACTGAGTTGGCATAGATCCTCCATCTGGCACATAGTGCCGATAAACTTCTTACACACCGTCTCCAGACATGACGGTGTGGAACCCTTTTATCAAAAAAAGAGGGACGATCTGGGATCGTTAAGACTCTAAATCTGAAAAGCCGGGTTCGATTCCCGGGTCCCCCGCCATTAGAATCAAAGAGATGATCAGATGGAACTAGGTTGGACGGCAGGACAGGAACAGAGACTTAAGGAACTCGGCTACTCCGAAGAGGGCTGCACTTCCTTCGAGACCGCATCATCAAGAGATACGGCATTCATTTCAATTTCAAACGAGTTGGAACATTCCAACAGAAAACAGATAACGGACATGATATCCGTGCCGAGAAGAACGGACATATCCGACCTCGGGAGCAGATTGGCATCGGAATTGATAGCGAACGGATTCATCGAGGTCAGCACGCCGACGATCATGTCGAAGAACGCTCTTTCCAAAATGACGATCGGCGAGGATCACCCCCTGTACAGACAGGTCTTCTTCATCGACGGCAAAAGATGTCTCAGACCGATGCTCGCCCCGAACCTTTATGTGATAATGAAAAATCTCCGCGGGGCAGTAAAAGGCCCGATCAGATTCTTCGAGATAGGGTCGTGCTTCAGAAAGGAATCGCACAGTTCCGGCCATCTTGAGGAATTCACAATGCTGAATCTCGTCGAGATGAGTCCTGCAGATGATCCGACAGAGGATCTCAAGAAATTCATCGGGATAGTGATGGATGTAGCAGGCTTGGATTACGAGCTCGAGACCGAGACATCCGATGTTTACAGGAGCACCACGGATGTGATCGTGGACGGGAACGAAATGGCCTCCGGCGCAGTCGGCCCGCATCCCCTGGACGAGGCCCACGGCATCAATGAACCGTGGTGCGGCGTAGGATTCGGTCTGGAAAGACTGCTCATGGCGAAGAAGAAGGCCGGCAACATCAGAAAATCCGCAAGAAGTCTGGTTTATCTCAACGGTGTGAGGATGGACGTATGACACGCGATCTAGATACTGTCCTGGACAGGGCACTCAGGGAAGAGGACCTCACGCACAAGGACGTTGAGTTGATACTCGCAGCGAAGGATGACGAATCCGTGAATCGCATCTTCCAATGCGCGAAGACGATCAAAGAGAGACACTTCGGAAATGTGATCTTCACATACGGATTCGTATACTACTCGACATACTGCCGCAACAACTGCACATTCTGCTATTACAGACGCGACAACAATGCACTGCCCAGATACCGCATATCCAAGGACGAGATTGTCACGCTCTCCCGCGAACTGGAGAGAGCGGGAGTGAATATGGTGGACCTTACCATGGGGGAGGACCCCGACTTCCGCAACAACGGGTTCGGAAAACTCCTGGACACCATATCCGACGTACGCGAAGCGATCGATATACCGATAATGGTCTCGCCCGGAGCTCTCCCTAGGGACGTGTTCCCGCAGATAAAAGAGAACGGGGCGGATTGGTTCGCCTGCTACCAGGAGACGCACAACAGGGATCTGTTCGGAAGGATGAGGATAGAACAGGATTATGATTACAGACTGAATCAGAAATATTGGGCATCGTCGAACGGACTCCTGACGGAAGAAGGTATAATGACCGGCGTCGGAGAGAGCATCGACGACCGTTCCACTTCGATCCTGAACATGAGGGATCCGCGCATCCAGCAGGTGAGGGCAATGACGTACGTTCCGCAGGACGGAGCGCCGCTGAAGGGCACGCCCGGACACACGACCTTCGACGAACTTATGACCATAGCCACGTTGAGGATCACCAATCCCGATAAGCTCATCCCGGCCAGCATGGACGTGGAGGGGCTGGGCGGACTGATACCGAGGATATTCGCCGGAGCGAATGTAGTCACCTCTATCGTCCCTCCGAGGAAATCTCTGATGGGTGTTGCACAGCACGATCTGGATATCGATAACGGGAACCGTTCCATAGACACGGTGAAAGAGACGCTGAAGAGTATCGGATGCAGGACCGGAACGAATTCGGAATACCGCTCCACCCTGTGCAGATTGAAGGACAGAATGGGGGCGACAGTATGAAGATAGGGATCGTCGGCGGAGCCCTGCAGGGTATCGAGGCAGTATACTTGGCAAAAAAGGCAGGGTACGAGACCCTGGTCATCGACAGAAGATCGAATGCACCGGCGATAGACCTCTCGGACGAGCACCTTGTTGCCGATCCGACGGTGGATCCGGTATCGGTATCCAAAGCGATCTCCGATTGCGACATCGTCATCCCCGCCAACGAGAACGCCGGATGCCTGTCGACAATGGACAGCATAATGGCAGTATCCGACGTTCCGTATCTGTTCGACAGGAACGCATACGACATATCCAATTCGAAGATCCGTTCGAACGATATCATGAAGGGCATCGGCGTTCCGATGCCGTCGGAGTGGCCGGAATGCGGTTTCCCTGTCATTGTGAAACCTTCATCGCAGAGCGGAAGCATGGGCGTTTCCATAGTCTGGAACGACGAAGGGATGTCAGAGGCGATCAGACGCATCGATGCCCTCGGAGATAAGACCGTCATACAGGAATTCGTCCGCGGCAAGAGCATATCTATAGAGATGGTAGGCAACGGATCCCGTTCGGTCTCTTTCGTGACCACCGAGGTCGTTCTGGACGACGGATATGATTGCAAAATGGTGAAATGCGGACCTGATACCGTGGACCGCAATACCGACGCCCTCTTCAAGAGAGCAGGAGAATCGATCGCCGACAGGATAGGACTGAACGGCATTATGGACCTGGAGGCGATAGTGCATGACGGCATCCCCAAGATGATAGAGATCGATGCGAGGATCCCGAGTCAGACGCCGATCGCGGTCCTGCATGCTTCGGACATCAACCTTCTGGAGGCTCTCGTATCGTCCAAGAACAACAAGATGCCTGCAAAAGGCTCTCATGCGAAGAGATACTCGATATATGAACATCTGACCGTACGCGACGGATATCTGTATTCCAACGGCGAGAAGGAGTTCTCGCATGTAAGTTCACTGCGTTTAGAAAAAGGGCTGTTCGGATGCGATGAAGTGCTCTGCGACTATTCCCCCGGTTCTTCTGAATGGAGAGGGACGTTCATTTCCTCGGGATCGACAGAAAAAGAATCGATCAAAAAAAGGGACAATTATATTGAAAAGATACTCAAAGAATGCAATCTCAGTGGATTCATTGACAGATCTCCGGAGGTTTACTGATGACAAGACTGACGCCGGACATGATATCCGATGTGCCTGCCGTCAGCAGATTGGATACCGCTCTCATAAACGAGATCGGATCCACATTGGAAGAGATCTCCATAGGGGCGGCAGGCATTTCCGGGCATGACTCGGCGTTCGACGACCTGGACGCTGCCGTGATACCCGTGACGAGCGGCATGGGGGTCATCTCCGGATTCTCCGAATCGGTAAGATCGATACTCGAATCCATGGGCATAAGAGCATTCGTCACCAAGAACACCGATGTTGCGGGATTCGCGGAAGCCGTTGAGAAAGATGCAGATATGATATTCATGGCGGACGACGACAGATTCATCGCGCTGAACGTACGCGTGATGAAGTTCGTCGACAACACAGAGGGCACCGCCAAAGGTTATGCCGAGGCCCTCAGGATCGCGATGAAATACAGGCCTCCGAGCTCGGTCCTGGTGGTAGGGTGCGGAAGGGTCGGCAGCATGGCCACGGAGATATTCTCCAAAAGATATGCCTCTGTGAATGTTGTTGACATTGATCCGAGCAAAGCGATGGAGTTGGAAAGAAGATACGGGAACGTTCATGCATACGCCGATGTTGAGACTGCTGTGAGGGAGAGCAATGTGATCTTCAACTCATCACCGGGAAAGATCCCGGGAGAATGGATCAGACAGGGCGCCGTTATCATATCACCCGGCGTCCCCCATTCATTCGATTCCGAGGCCAGAAGAAAGGCGAATGTCATCGTACACGACCCTCTGGCCATCGGCGTCGGTGCCATGGCGGCGATCTGCGCCAAATATTCTGTGGATATCAGGAACAGATTCGAATCCGAAATGAATGCGATCAACCCGATATCTGTCAGGTTGGCCGCTCCTGGACAGAGGTGAGTCTGCGTAAACGCAGATCCATCCGCGATGATAGAAACTTCTTTTACAATTTTCTCAGATCATGTTGCCAATTGTGATGCCTCAATGTTCTCCATCATTATTGAATATCGATAACGATTGAATGTTTGGCACATTCAGACAACTGTCTGATCCCGTTGCCTTTGCTCCAATGTATATTTGATAATTCCGACAGCCCCGCTCCTTTACTTGTCGCCCTTCGACATCGAATTCAATCGGTCTTTTCACCGATGCCGTTCTCTGTCTCCGAAGGCATAATGATATCGTCGGTGTCCTTCTTCTCTTTTGAAATGACAACAAGGATGAACGCACATACCGCTGCAGCGAACATCAATCCCCACAATACAGAATAGTTGCCCAGGATGTAGTCATTATGGAGTATGATACCCGATAACGTCGTGCCGACAGCGGCTCCGAGGAAGAGCAGGACATTCATCATCGACATCGCTGTTCCGGATATTGAGATCGGGAACCATTCCTTTACCTGCGAGAACGACAGCGTCATGAATCCGCCGAAAAATCCGAACAATGTGCATATGACGAACCAGAACACCTGATCGTCCGCCTTCCCTGCAAAGAGCCAGATGACTGCCCATATGGCTGCGAACATGAATGTTCCGAACACCATGACCTTCTTCTTTGAGCGTATCATCCCTATGCTCGTCATGCGTCCGACAATGAGCGTACTTATGATCTTGCCTACCCCGATCATCGTGACGAACCACGCCGCCATCGGGAAAGCATACACGTGACTCTCAAAATATTTTATCGATGTGGTCCCTTGGAACACCATTATAGTCCCATAAATTAGGAAATATGCGATACCCATGGTCCAGAATACGCGTCCGCTGCCGGCTATGACCGACAGCCCCGACATTATCGGGGCCTTCCCATCGCTCCTATCCGCTGTAGAAGTTCCCTTCTCCTCGTCATCGATCTCCTCTATCCCCGGCAGACCCATATCATGCGGATGGTCCCTTATCAGCAGAAGACACAGTATTGCCAGGATCATCGTGATTATACCGAGGACGAGGAACACATCCCTCCATCCGATCGCATCCGCAAGATACTTCAGAGGGGCCGCTGCGGCAAGGGCGCCGACATTGCCCACTGCAATGACTATGCCGTTGAGTTGCGGGAAATCCTCTTTGCCGAACCATACGGAGATTATCTTCATCAACGGTATGTATACAACAGCCAGACCTGCGGCGATCAGTATCTTGCCGATCGCTATCGTAGCGAAATCCGTTCCGATGCAGGTGATGAAGGATCCTGCTGTGGCCAACGATAGGAAGATCGTCGTAGCCTTCCTTGGACCCAATCTGTCGGCCAGGATCCCGCTGGGGATCTGCATGAAAGCATACGTCCAGAAATAAATGGAGCTGAGATACTCCTTTGAACCGCTGCCTATGTCACTGATGATGTCAGTCCCGACGGCATTAACGGACATCCTGTGGAAATAGACGAAGAAATACGTCACCGTCAGTATTGCGAACATGACCCATCTGTAGCGATGGATGAATCGTTTCGTATCTTCCAGCGATGCCATCTGGTACCCATCACGGGATTATGGCACGATATTTCAATGTTGTTCAACCATCGCCCGTATCCAGCTCGGCTATTGAAAAACGATAAGGCATATCCGGGAGACGTATGAGCACTCCCGGAATGCCGTCAAATTGTTTTCATGCTCACTTCTTAGAGATCACCCATGCCAGCGAGAATATGGATAGTACAAGCACCGCGAATGCCGCCATGACGCCGATATTCGGATCGAACGGGCTTGCGGCCGTTACATCCGGGATCTCTGTCGCAGTGTAATAAGCATACAACGTTATGTTACCGCTGAGATTGACGACGGTATTCGCAGTGACCCTTTCACCCGTACCGTTGACACTGGTATACCACCCGCGGAAGTCCATCTTGTCCTTGTTGGCATCCGGCATATTTCCGGAAGTGAACGAGTCGCCGTATCTTTCGCCGTTCAGGACGACGACACTGACCGCATCGGTCTGACCGCCGACAGGATTGAATGAGACGATGTTACCCCTCACGATAGATCCGCTGCCATTATCCTTGTATCCCCCTGCTTCGGTGGCATCTATCGTACCGGTCGGAAGACCTGCAGGTATGGTTCCC
>CAZXIY010000052.1:0-9226 GCA_964640935.1 uncultured Methanomassiliicoccales archaeon | reverse complement strand
ATCTGACGATATCGTTCTCGGGGACACCCCGAAACCTGCTTGAGTCACGGTTTGTCCAAAGAATATATCCGATGAACGCGTATGCGCCCCTGTGGTAAAGGTATCGCCGTCAATGCTGTCCGCAGATTTCTCCAGATTCGGAGAGGAGACCGTCAGGGTAGACAGGGCTGGAGCAGATTGGATACACTTGGATGTAATGGACGGCATGTTCGTGCCGAACATCACCATCGGACCGGGTGTCATCAAATCGATACGCCAGCTGACCAAACTGCCGTTCGACGTCCATCTCATGATAGACGACCCGATACGCTACATCGACGATTTCGCAGATGCCGGAGCAGATTATCTCACTGTGCATGTGGAATCGCCCGGCGATGTGAGAGGGGCGATCTGCAGGATCCACGACCGCGGCCTAAAGGCCGGAATTTCCCTGAATCCCGGAACGCCGTTCGAATCCGTGAAAGATTTTCTTGATGACGTAGAACTTATCCTGATCATGACCGTCCAGCCCGGATTCGGCGGACAGAGCTTCCGCGGAGAATGCGTTCCGAAGATCGCAGCCGCAAGAGAATATGCCGACAGGAACGGACGCGATTATGAAATATCCGTGGACGGCGGCATAAACCGCGACACGGGAAAGAAATGCGTAGATGCTGGTGCCAGCGTACTGGCCGCTGGCAGCTATCTCTTCAAAAAACAGGATATGTCATCCGAGATATCGCTCTGGCACAGCTTCTGACCGCCGTCATCGCGTTTTCGTTGTCGGCATCTTAATAAATATAAAGAGAAATAGCGGTCGCATGCAGAAAGTAGAGAAAGGTTTGTTCATGCAAAGGAACAACCTGGCATTGATAATCGCCGGGATACTGTTCCTGCTGTTCATAGTTCTGACAGCCCTGAACATCAACCTCGCAGTCGGTTACTTCCTTTTGGTAGCAGCCTTGGCAGTAGCGTTCTTAGGCATCGTTCCGTACGTGTTCGAAGACGGGACGGCCTGAGGTCGAGATCATGGGAGTCAATCTCTCCGGCCTCGTGGAACCCCGCAACCTGGAGTTGGCGGACCTCCGCGGAAAGACTGTTGCGATAGACGCTTACAACACCATTTACCAATTCCTTTCGGTGATCCGTCAGCCCGACGGATTCCCGCTTACGGACGGCAAGGGACGCGTGACGTCCCAGCTGTCCGGTCTTTTGTACAGAACGGCCAACCTGATCAACGCAGGCATAGAACCTTCCTTCGTCTTCGACGGAAAACCCAACGAACTGAAGGCTGGTACCCTGTCCGAACGCAGGGAACGCAGGGAGAAGGCCGAGACTGAATGGAAACAGGCCGTCGAGTCGGGAGATATGAAAAAGGCATTCTCCAAGGCCCAGCAGACATCCCGCATGACATCAGACATATTGGAATCATCCAAAGAACTGCTCGTATGCCTGGGTCTGCCGATAATCGACGCTCCCAGCGACGGCGAGGCCCAGGCAGCGTACATGTGCGCCAAAGGTGACGTGTGGGCATCCGCATCCCAAGATTTCGATTCCATACTCTTCGGAGCTCCGATCCTCATCAGGAACATCACTATAACCGGTCGCAGGAAGATACCGGGAAAAGATATGTACCGCGAAGTGAAGACGGAAGAGATCGTTTCGAGCGAATTTCTCAGCGCATTGGATGTCTCAAGGGAACAGCTCGTCGATGTCTGCATCCTCATGGGTACGGATTTCAATGAAGGCATATCGGGCATCGGTCCAAAGA
The DNA here is from genome assembly GCA_964640935.1 of uncultured Methanomassiliicoccales archaeon. Lineage (GTDB taxonomy): Archaea > Thermoplasmatota > Thermoplasmata > Methanomassiliicoccales > Methanomethylophilaceae > CAZXIY01. The sequence goes on along the minus strand of CAZXIY010000052.1, from coordinate 7,476 downwards.
AAGGACTGAAACTCATCAAGGATTACGGTTCCATAGAAGGAGCGCTGGAACATATCGGAAAGGAGATCCCCGAATATCAGGATGTAAGGGACATATTCCTCCGCAGCACCTACTCCGACGATTACGACATCAAGCCGAAAGAGGTGGACAGAGAGGCCGTGATCGACCTTCTGACGGGGTACGACTTCTCGAAGAACCTCGTTGAATCTGCTCTGAACAAGATCGACGAAGCTCGCCTGAACAACAAGAGACGCAAGAGCCAGCGGTCCTTGGATTCGTGGTGAACGACCTTCGTCACCAATGTCGATCCCCGACATCATATAATTGCTAGCGGATATCGTCATTCTATTCGGTTCCGGATAAATACCTCACGTGAATCCTGTGTCCAAACATGACGGGCATTGTTCTCAGAGAAAGAATATCCATCGCCCGTAAGTACTGAGAGCCACCATCAGGCAACCGACCTAGGATCTTATCGGGGTATGTACTCGTTACACTCCGATGTAATTAACCCCTTTCTTGAATGAATGCTCTGTTCTTCTGACATACAAAATATGCAAGGCGAATATCTCGGTGAATACCGGAAACTTACGGGTACAATAATGTGAGATCGCACGGATACATATGTGTGGGAATCAGATAGCCAGGTCATCGATGTTAGGCAAGATGAATAGAAGGTGGGGATCGGGTATTCGATAAGATGAACGACTAAACGCATCATTGAACATCCTCGGTCTGGCTGTGCAGACCGACCCTATGTGCGAATATCGGTATTAATTATCGGACACAGTAAAAAGTTATAATACCCGTCCGTATACCCAGGTCCACGGCCGAGCAAGATATACTTGGCCGGGAAGTGACTAGCGATGATAAAGCAGGTCCGCGCAACTTATGACGCACCGATTATAGAGAAGGAGATCCAGGCTTACTGGAAATCCGAGAATGCCTATGAGAAAACGAAAGAGCTGAGGTCGAAGGGCGAGAGATTCTACTTCGTCGACGGGCCCCCGTACACCACGGGCTCCATCCACCTCGGCACAGCGATGAACAAGACCATCAAGGACACCCTGATCCGCTATTGGAGGATGAAAGGATACAACGTCCGCGATCAGCCCGGATTCGATATGCACGGACTGCCTATCGAGGTCCAGGTGGAAAAGAAGATCGGCGTCCACTCCAAGAAAGAGATTGAGGAGATAGGCATCGACAAATTCGTCGAGACCTGCAAGAAGTTCGCATACGAACTCCACGGGAGCATGACCGAGCAGTTCAAACAGCTCGGAGTGTGGATGGATTGGGATCACCCCTACCAGACGCTCAAGCTCGATTATCTGGAAGCCGCATGGTGGACCCTGTCCAAGGCATATCAGCGCGGACTGCTCGAATCCTCGGACCGCGTCCTCACATGGTGCCCGAGATGCGAGACCGCTCTCGCCGAAGCCGAGATAGAGTATTGGGACGAGAACGACCCGTCGGTGATGGTGAAGTTCCCGATAGTGGATTCAGATTACAGCCTTCTGATCTGGACGACCACGCCGTGGACGCTCCCGGGAAACCTGGCCGTCGCGGTGAAAGCCGACTTCGATTACGCCAAGGTAAGGATGATCGGGGACAAGGGCGAAGAGAAGCTCGTCGTCGCGGTATCGCAGATAGAATCCGTGATGAAGAAAGGCGGATTCGACAGATACGAGATAACGGCGAAGATGAAAGGCAAGGACCTCGAAGGCACCGCCTACGTACCGCCGTTCGAGATAGACGAGAAATACCTGAAGAGGAACGATTGGACCTACAAGGTCGTCACCGCCGATTACGTCGAGGACGACAACACCGGCCTGGTGCACACCGCGCCCGGATTCGGCCCTGATGACTACGAAACGGGAAAAAGGTACGGTCTCCCGCCGTTCTGCCCCGTAGGCGAGTCCGGAAGGTACACCGACGAGTTCCCGATGATGGCAGGCAAGAAGGTCAAGGTATGCAACGAGCCCGTGCTCGAATATCTGACCGAGAAAGGCATACTTTACAATTCAGAAAAGGTAAAGCACAGATACGGGCACTGCTGGAGATGCAAATCCCCGATCATCTACCGCAACACCAACCAGTGGTTCGTGAAAGTGACCGCAGTCAAGCAGAAGATGCTGGACGAGATAGACCGCGTGAAATGGGTGCCGGAATGGGCCGGTTCAACCAGGGAGAAGAACTGGGTGGACGGCGCCAGGGACTGGTGCATCTCCAGGCAGAGATACTGGGGCATACCCATGCCGGTATGGCAGTGCTCCTGCGGAGAGCAGCGTGTCGTCGGGACGTACGAGGAGCTCAAGCAGGGCGAGGGGTACGTCGACGGCATGGACACGCACAGGCCGTGGATAGACGGAGTGACGTTCAAGTGCCCGAAGTGCGGAGGCACAATGACGCGTGTGAAGGACGTCCTCGACGTATGGTTCGATTCCGGAGTGGCCGCATGGGCCGACCTGGGGTGGCCGTCCAAGAAGGACGAGTTCGAGAAATGGTGGCCGGGCAGATTCATCGTCGAGGCGCACGACCAGACGAGAGGATGGTTCTACTCGCAGCTCGCCGCCGGAGTGATCTCCTTCGACCGTGCTCCGTACGACGAAGTGATGATGCACGGATGGGTGCTCGATCCCAAAGGACAGAAGATGTCCAAATCCAAGGGCAACGTCATCGAACCGCTGCAGATAATAAACGAAGTAGGGGCAGATTCGCTGAGATTCTATCTCCTGAAGGCCAACGCCCCGTGGGAGGACACCGCCTTCCAGAAAGAGGGTCCGAAGAACGCCAGAAAAGTGCTGAACACATACTGGAACGTCGTGAACTTCGCGTCCACGTACATGAACATCGACGGCTACGACCCCAGCGTCCAAACGCTCGATTCCGTCAGGGACAGCCTGAGAGATGAGGATCTGTGGATGCTCTCGAAGACCGAGAAGATGAAAAAGGATGTGGAAGGATTCCTGAACACCAGGGAGCTGCACAGAGTGACGCGCTCGCTGGAGGACTACATCCTTGAGGATCTCTCCAGATGGTACGTCCGTCTCGTAAGGGACAGGACCTGGACCGAGGACGAGGACATGGAGAAGGATAAGAACGCCTCCTACTACGTCCTCTACTACTCGATAATGAGCACCGCTCTGGCCCTGGCACCGGTGTGCCCGCACATCTCCGAAGAGGTGTACCAGCACATGGGCGGGAAACTCCTCAGCGTGCACATGGAGGATTGGCCCGGATACGACGCGTCGATGATAAACGAGGATCTGGAGTACAGCATGAAGCTCATCCAGGACATCGTCGAGATAATCGCCGCCGAGAGGCAGAAGATGGGCAGCAAGCTCAGATGGCCGCTCAAGACCCTGACGATCAAAGGGGACGAAGAGAAGGTGAACGACGCAGTGAAGGTGTTCCAGCATGTGCTCTCCCAGCAGGGCAACATCAAGTCGATAAAGTACACCGACAAGGCCATGAAGACCTCCGACAAACTTGCGGAAGTAAGCTTCGGCCCGGGTATGATGTACATCGACTTCGAGGTAACGCCGGAGATAGAGGCGGAAGGATACGCCAGAGAGCTCATACGCAGGATACAGCAGATGCGCAAGGACATGAAGCTCAACGTGGAGCAGTACATAAACTGCGAAGTGAAGGCCGAACCGTACCTCGTTGAACTGTTCGAATCCTGGAAGGACCACATATCGACTGAAGTAAGAGCCAGATCGATAACGTTCACGGACAATCCGGGCGGCGACGAGGTCAAGACCTGGGACGTCACCGGAAAGGACATATCGATAGGCATAAGCTCCATCGACCTTTGAAAACGATGGGGGGATACCCCCATCTTTTATTTGTTCTACAAAAGACGTTTGACGATATCTCCGAGACCGTCCACGGTCTCGAACGACTGTATCTCGGACGGATCGACCAATCTGTACTGAACATTCTCATGGTTCAGTTTCGGCGTCTGCCCGTCGGCTCTGAAAAGGAACGGGTGCACTTTCCATATCGTGGCACCTTCTCTGACGAAAATGGGTTCGAGCTTCCCTTCCGGTCCGTTCACGCCGATGGAGACCTCTTCTCCGATCTCCCTCGCCGCCGCCTGTTCCGGGGATTCTCCTTTTTCGATCTTCCCGGAGCAGAGCGACCATTTACCCGGGAACGACCTCGCGGTCTTCGGACGCTCGAGCAGCATCACCTTCCCGCCTATCAGAACGACAGAGGAAACGGATTCGACCATGGACACGCCTTTGAGCTCCACGGTCCCTTCATCGGCATCTACGACGGCCTCGTCGCCGTCGCGTATGAGACCGACGTCTATCCTGTCGACCATCGGTATGGACGATATCACGGCGCCGGTAGCGACTATCGTCTCCGCAGACGAATTTATCACCGCCGCGGGCGATTTGCCGTGCGTCTTCAGGTCGTACATGACGAAGGATCCGACCGTGCTGCCCTTGCCTTTGGGGAACACGAGGATCCTGCCTGACACATTGCCGCCGTTCTCCACTTTGACCTGCCCCGTCGACGCGTCCACGCCGCCGAGGAAACTGAGCGGTCCGTTGAGTTTCAGGACCTTTCCTTCTGCCCTGCCTTTAGAGATCGAACGTCCGTCGAGTATCACTGTATCACCTTCAGAAGTTCCGATACGTCGCGGCACATGACCTTCTGCGAACAGAGCGTCGGAAGGTAGTTCCCCGCTTTGCACGAGTTCGTACCGGTTCTGGAGAACGATCCCTCGATGGGAGCGACCACCATGCACGTGTCGGCGAGCACGGGGCCGAACTCCTCCATTATCCTCACGTCCTCCGGGCATCTTTTTCTGACCTCTTCGGAGGTGCAGAACCATATCTCGGCGTCACCTCTCTTCTTCTTGCCTTTGAGCATCGATGCTATCTCGTGCATCTCCTTCTCCGTGAGATGGGGGCATCCGAGGGCAATGAGCTGCACGTCGTCGGTCGTATTCAGTTTGGCCTTCGCATCCTCGATCTCTTTCTTCCCGATGTGTATCGTTTCCAGATCAGAAATGTCAAAATCGGCATATTCGGGCGTGACGCCTTCCACATGGAACATAGCGACGGCACCTGCGGCCGCCATCGCGGCCGCCATGGTCTTCGCCTCTTCGAGTCCGGGCCTTATCCCTTTGTAATACGGGATACCGCCACCGATGACGGAACCTACAGCTTGACCCAGAAGAGAATGTTCGAACAGAGTATCGCCGATATCGGCGTCTATTATCACCGTCGGCCTCCTGTTCTCTTTTATATGAAGCCCGTAATTGGCCGTTTTTCCGAGTATCGCCGCGGCCAATGCTCCCGGACCGCCTTCCCTGTTGGTCCTGGCGCCTATGAACGAATTGACGAATGAAAGAGCGGATGATTCCGCCCATGCGACATGGTCGCCGAGCTTCGGGACATTCGCCCCGGTGTACGGCGTGCAGGAACAAGTGGTCCTTATCCCCATCTTGCCATAAAGATCGACGATGCGGAGCTGCTTCTCGGCGAATCCTTCGGAGATGTGCATCTCTTTCCATCTTGTCCTGTCCATCCCTATCGGATTCAGCGTCGACGGGACCTTGACCTTGGCTCCGCCTTTGACCATATCCTCGAGATAGAGCAGACCTCCGTCGCCGATGGTCTTGTACGATGCTCCGGAGAGATGGGCGGACGTGATATCGACGAGACGGTCGGCCCCGTAGATCTTTCCGAGGGCCGTGACCAATTCCATGGCCTTCTGAGTGCCCTCTCCCGATTCCCCATCCAATATCCTCTGCTCCTCTTTCGTAAGATCCATGATTCCAGCATATGATTTGAAGATATAGAATTTGACCTCTCAATGGCGAATATATTATCTATGACACATCATTAACGACGGTCATGAACTGGGATCCGTTACTACCCCTGCTCTCGGTGGCGATCGGCGGAGCAATCGGCGCCACGCTGAGATATGCAGTGTACCGGACAGTGGACACCCAGTTCCCCTGGGCGACATTCATCGTAAACTTCGTAGGATGCACACTTGCCGCGTTCTTAATGTTCAAGTACGGCACCGGAATGGACAATGCCGTCTACACGCTGTTATTCGTAGGGATATTCGGAGCATTCACTACGTTATCGACATTCAGCATCGAGACCGTCGTCCTCTTCGCAGAAGGGAACTACGCCTGGTCCATAGGCAACTTCCTGCTAAACTCCTTCATCTGCGTGATGGGAGCATTCGTCGGAAGAGCAATAGCGGTAATGTGATCAGAGATTCCTAAGACACGTAGGAAGGTTCTTCTTCTCGTCCCTGTGGAACGCTACGCACTCGCAGCAGATCCCGTGCCTGGGGCAATCGTTCTTCGGACATGTGCAGTTGATCTTTATCTTTGCAGATTCGCAGGTCATACCGTGACAACCGTCATCTGCAGATAAAAGACTTTTTCAGAAGAAAAATGTGGACGGGGCTTTTGGACCCCGTCTTTAAGTTTGATAGTCCGTTCAAGCATCGATGTCGATGTACTTGACGCCTGCACCACCGATCAGAACACCAGCTGACAGGATTGCGGCTGCGATCAATGCCGAGTTAACTTCAAGATCCGAGCCGAATACGAGGCTGCCTGTCCATTTGACCACGAACGCGATTATGATAAAGAATATCAACGCGACGATGATCAGAACCACCAATGAAATCAGTGTGTACAGGATGCTCTTTATTGCTCCTCCAATATCTGCCGTGCTACTCACCTCCCTTCAGCATACCAGCATTGTCGTAACGTATAAAACTTCCCATGGAAACCGCAATACCCAGATACGGTTCTCATTAAATAGAAGGTCGACACCTACGGACGGACATGACCGACGAAGTCGTGATAACCGACATATCCGAAGATCTTTTGGACGGAGTCCTCGCAATATCCCACACAGAGCTGGGTATCGATTATCAGGACAAGAACGATTTCCTCGAATGCGTGAACAATCCGGACAGGATCTGCAAGGTGGCTCTTGTCGGCGGAAAGGTAGCGGGGTTCTCCATCTGCAAGATGTTCGGACCGGACGAGGTCGACGAGATACTGAAGCTCCCGGACTGCGACGACAGGACAAGACTCATGTCGCTGAAGAGGATCGGCCTCTTCGACTCCATGTCCATCGACGATAGCATCAAAGGCCGCGGCATAGGAACAAAGCTGGGCGATGTCTGCCTCGACGGGATGCTCGATGACGGCGTCCAGGCCTTGTGCGGCATGGCATGGAAGAGCATCAACGGCACCACGAACGCGAAAAGGCTCCTGGAAAAGATGGGCCTGAGCGAGAGCATATCGATACAGGGATACTGGAACAAGATGGTCAGCAGCCCCGAGGGACATCACTGCCCCCACTGCGGCGCGCCGTGCAGATGCTTCGGCGTGCTGTATGTGAAATACCTGTAAGGTCCGGATTCAAAAAGCGGACCCGCCGAGATTCGAACTCGGGTCAGAGGCTCCGGAAACCCCGATAA
>CAZXIY010000051.1:0-9274 GCA_964640935.1 uncultured Methanomassiliicoccales archaeon | reverse complement strand
TTAAATATGCATTCTGTCATGCTTTCGGCATGAAGCTCGCAGAGGCGCTCAAACTGAGATCCGATCTGAACGATAGGTTGTATCAGCTCCAATCGAGGCTCACGAACAATTCCAAAGTGCAGGAAGGGGAGTCACCCAACGAGGATCCAAAGGCGCTTCTTGCCGAACTCGACGACCTGACATCGCGTCTTGAAGAACTTATATGGCGGATTAACACCACCAACTGCATGACGAAGGCAGAGAGCGGAGAGACGCTGACGCAGCTCATCGCGAAGCGTGATGTCCTCATCAAAAAGTCGGAGATGCTCAGAACGTTCCTTGACGATGCGAGCAGCGTCGTCAGCCGTCAGAGCGCGTCCGAGATCAAGATACGCAGCACAGTCGATGTCAGAGCTCTCAGGAAGAACGCCGATTCGATATCCGAATCCGTGCGTGTCATCGACACGAAGATCCAGGAGCTCAACTGGACAGTAGAATTGATCTGATGTCCTGTTGGTAACCGTTCCGGAGTGGGCGCGAACCCCGCCGCGGGTCATAGCGGCACTTTGCTGTCCGAGGGCAGGACTTTCGAATGTTATGCCCCGATCGTCACACCAGCACCGTCATCCATATCGTAACCACCGTGCGCCGGCCGGAGCGGCGAGGGAGGGTAAGGGGATCGGACATCGGTCAATTCAACATTTTGCATTCAGATGACATTCGGGAACTGACAAATGTATATGCATCGCAGGCGTGTGTGCCACCAATTCCTTTAAATACGGGCGAGTCTACGTCCATCCAGAATATATGGTCCTCTATTAACGGTCGGGCTTTATTTTTCTGGATTGAGGATCATGAGTGAATTCGTGGATTTGGGTATAGGTCGCGATATAGCGAAGGCAGTCGAAGAAATGGGGTGGACGGAGCCCACGCCGATACAGGTGGAGGCGGTTCCAGCCGGCCTTACGGGACGCGACATATTCGCGCAGGCACAGACGGGTACCGGAAAGACCGGTACATATGCGATGATCGTCCTCGGAAGGACATCATCCGGTTCCAGGATACCGACGGTTCTTGTCCTTGCCCCTACGAGGGAGCTCGCAGTTCAGGTAGATCGCGAATTCCGCAAACTTACCAAATACACGCGTCATTTCAGCACACCCGTCTACGGCGGAGCGAGCATCAGGGATCAGCTGTATATGCTGGAGAAGGGCACAGACATCGTTGTCGGAACCCCAGGGAGAGTCAAAGACATGATCGAGAGAGGCGCTCTCGATCTTTCTGCTATCACGGAGGTCGTCATTGATGAGGCCGACCGTATGTTCGACATGGGATTCTCCGAGGAATTGGATTTCATCATGAATGCCGTCCCCGAAGAGAGGCAGACGCTCCTGTTCTCCGCTACAATGGCGCCGGAGATCAAGGATCTGGCGTTCAGCAGCATGAAGGATCCTTTGGAGATCTCCGTTTCGAAGGACGAGATGGTTTCAGATCTCACGTCCCAGTATTATGTCCAGGTATCCAAATCCGGAAAACTCGGCAGACTGGAGGCCATCCTCGCCAACGGGAACCCTAAGACAATTGTGTTCTGCCAGACAAAATCAATGGTCGACGAGCTCGCCGACAAGCTGTCGGAAGGATTCAAAGTAGATTCGATCCACGGCGACATGCCGCAGATCAGAAGGGAGAGAGTCATCAGGAACTTCAGGAACAACAGGTTCCTCGTTCTTATTGCAACCGATGTGGCCGCGAGAGGTCTCGATGTCAGCGACGTTGACTGCGTAGTTAACTATGATGTGCCTCCGGATGCGGAGACCTACCTTCACCGCATAGGCAGAACGGGACGCGCCGGCAAGGAAGGCATGGCCATCTCGTTCGTCACCAGATATGAGGATCGCCGCATCGGTATGTACGAGCGCGAAACGGGAAAGCCTATTGCGAAAGTAAGGATCGAGGATATGGAACCCATGACGTTCGTGCATGAAGAGCCCGTCAGGGAGCCGGTCAGAGAGAGAAGGGTCTTTGCAGACAGGCCTCCGAGGCAGGAAAGACGCGTGGATGTCAGAAGGGAAGAACGTCCGAAGGTCGGCAAGAACGACGGTATGACGGCCATACAGATCGGTCTCGGCAAAGAGGACGGCTTCGGAAGGACCCAGATCGTCGAATTCGTCAAAAAGAATGCTGACGTCCCGGAAGGACGTATCGGAAGGGTCGGTCTCGGAAGCTCTACATCTTTCGTCGAGATAGGCACAGAGGTCGTAGACAGCGTCGTAGAATCGCTCTTGGGCTCCAAGAGAGAAGGAAGGAACGTGTCCGTGAGGATCGCTCCCAAGAAGACGCCATATGCCGAAAGGATGGCCGCCAAGGGGTCTAACCAGGCCCGACAGGCGGAGATCCAGTCCGCGTAAACATTTTCAGTTCTTTTGGAACAGGCATGTCGTCTGATACTGCGGTTCGCAGGTCAGATGCACGCCGAGCTTCCTGTATATGGCTTCGTTGATGGATGACGGTATGACAGACATATGCACTTCGCATCCTTTCAATTTGGGGATCTGGGCGAAGGCCTTGGCGGCATTGTCATCTCTGTTGGCGTAGATGGAAAGTGCGATGAGAACATCGTTGATATCCAGTCTGGGACTTTTCGCTCCGAGATAATCGACCTTGAGCTTTTGAACGGGGTTGATGAATTCGGGGGCGATGAGATGGACATTATCGTCAATACCAGCAAGGACCTTGAGTGCATTGAGTATCATAGCGGGAGATGCTCCCAGAAGCGATCCGGCCTTTCCCGATACGAGTGTGCCATCGTTCAGTTCGATCGCCGCGACCGGTACGGTGGCGGTCTTCATCCTCGCTCTGACGGCAGAAGCGACCCTGCGATCCTTTTCCGACACGCCGGCCTGCTTCATGAGCAACGTTATCTCCATCACGACCCTGTCGGTTGCCTTCCCTTCTTTTCTGTCGCGGAGGGCTTGGAAATAACGGCGAATTATCTCGTCGCGGGCAGCTTTGGAGACCACCGTATCATCGGTGATGCAGTATCCTGCCATATTGACGCCCATGTCTGTCGGCGATCTGTAAGGCGATTTTCCGAGTATCTTCTCTAGCATCGAGTTGACTACCGGGAAGATCTCTACATCCCTGTTGTAGTTGACAGTGGTCACGCCGTAGGCTTCAAGGTGGAACGGATCTATCATATTTTTATCGTCGAGATCGGCCGTGGCCGCCTCGTAAGCTATGTTCACCGGATGGTTGAGAGGGAGGTTCCATATCGGGAATGTCTCGAATTTAGCATATCCGGCACGTATGCCTCTCTTCTGCTCATGATAGAGCTGGGACATGCAGACCGCCATCTTCCCGCTCCCGGGTCCGGGAGCGGTAACCACGACCAGCGGATGTGTCGTCTCGATGAAATCGTTCTTCCCATATCCGTCGTCGCTGACGATCAGCGGGATGTTGGCGGGATAACCCTGTATCGTATAGTGGTGGTACACTTTCACGCTCTGGGCCCTGAGCTTGTCTTCGAAGAGTTTCGCGGCATGCTGTCCGGAATATCTTGTGAGTACGACGCCGCCGACACATATGCCCCTGTCGGTGAATGAATCTATGAGACGGAGAACCTCCAGATCATAGGTGATGCCGAGATCGCCACGCATCTTGTTCTTCTCTATATCGTTGGAGTTGATGGTGATGATGGCTTCGGCCTGATCTTTGAGCTGCATTAACATACAGATCTTGCTGTCCGGATGAAATCCGGGGAGTACTCTCGATGCATGGTAGTCGTCGAACAGCTTCCCTCCGAATTCGAGGTAAAGCTTCCCGCCGAACATGTCGATGCGTTCTCTGATATGTTCTGACTGGGTCTTCAGATATTTGTCATTGTCAAAACCGGTTTTCATTGAGGCATCTCCGAAATAGCATCTATCCTATGGCATTATCACCTTTAAATCCTCCCGTGATGACGTCAGACCAAATCGAATAATGTATATCTGAAGTCTGTCTCATAGCTTTATGGGCATAGACCAGCTAGATCATTGGAATTCCATTTATTCTGAAAACCCGTCGTTCTTCGGAGACGCTCCGAGCCTTTTCTGCATCAGAAGTGCCGAAATTCTTAAAACATCGGGCATGAAGACCGTATTGGAACTCGGACCTGGTCAGGGGCGCGACACAAAATATCTGTTGGAAAGCGGATTCTCGGTCATAGCGGCCGATTACAGCGACATATCCTGTTCGCAGCTGCGTCAGAGGTTCGGTGACAAGCTTACGGTTGTTCAGAAGGATCTGCGCAAAGGCCTGGATATGCCGGCCAATTCGTTCGACGCATGCTATTCCCATATGCTGTTCACGATGAATTTCACCGACAGCGAGATATCGAAACTAGCATCAGATATCTACAACGCTTTGGTCCCCGGCGGATTGTTCCTGTTCTCTGTGAGGAATACCAACGATGCCTGTTTCGGAAAGGGGGAGAATCTCCACGGGAATACGTGGGAGAATAACGGATTTGCCGTCAGATATTACACGCAGGAAGACATAAAGAAGATGTTCAGTAACTTTGAGCTCGTTAGGATAAGCGAATTCAACGAAGGTCAGAAGATACTTTTCAGCGTGATCATGAAGAAGCCGCTCTGATCATTGATCCATCAGTTCTCTGACGGATCTGAGTTCCTTTTCAGTGGCCGTACGGTACTTTCCTGTCGGAAGATCGCCGAGCTCTATATCCAAGATGCGGACGCGCACAAGTTTCATCACCCTGTAACCGAAGTGTTCGCACATCCTCCTTATCTGGCGGTTTATACCCTGGGTGATGACCATCCTGAACTTGTTGCGGGAGATCTTCTCTGCGATGCACGGCTTTGTAACGGTGTCAAGTATCGGGACACCGGAGGACATCCTTTTCATGAAATCATCAGTTACAGGTCTGTCCACCGTGACAATGTACTCTTTCTCATGCCCGTATCTCGATCTCATGATGCCGTTGACAAGGTCTCCCTTGTTGGTGAGGAGCAGGAGTCCCTCGGAATACTTATCCAGTCTGCCTATCGGATAGATGCGTTTGGGGTAGCCGATATACCTGACAACATTGGATTCGTCATCCTCGGCCGCTGTGCAGGTGATGCCGGGAGGTTTGTTGAACACCAGGAGGATGGTCTCCTCCTCCGGTGTTATTCTCCTGCCGTCCACGCGTATATCCTGTCCCGGCGACACTTTTGTGCCCATCGCCGCAACTTCCCCGTCAACGGTCACACATCCGCGTTCTATCAGCCTGTCAGCCTCGCGTCTGGAACATACTCCGCAGTCTGCGATGAACTTGTTCAGGCGCGTCAGGTCGTCGGTCATCGTGATCCGGCGACCTGATGACGCTTGTCGTTTATGTTCATTCCGATTCCATCGCCTTTTTGGATTTTTCTTTCCTTCTTGCTCTCCATTCGAAGAAGAAATCGGGTCCCTTCCAGTTCCATTTTCCCATCAGATGCATCAATGCTGGCACTATATATGTACGCACCAGGAGGGCATCCACCGCGATGGCGAAACCGAGGGCGAATCCGAATTCCATCAGCATCGGTGATGTTGAGAGCATCATTGTTCCGAACGCACCTGCCATTATGAGCCCGCAGAGCGTGATGACAGCCCCCGACCTCTGTATCGCATCTACGATAGCGTCATCATTGCTCATCCCCTTCGAGACGTTCTCTTTGATACGGGTTGTCAGCAGGATATCGTAATCCATGCCCAATCCGAGGCAGACGACGAACAGGATTATCGGCACTATCCACACGACCGGGATATTGAGCCAGTACTGGAATATCAGATAGGTCAGACCGAGGGTCCATATGACGCTCATCACAATGGTGAACACCGCACGCAGCGGTGTCAGATATGATCTCATCACTACGAACAGGAGGAGTATCAGAAGGACGATCACGATTATTATCATGGAGTTGAAATCGCTCGTAACCAGATCGGATATCTCGTAGTTGCTCACTGCCGCTCCGGAAAGGTATCCGCTATACACGAATCCGCCGTTCGAGGAACTGTTCTCGGATATGAAAGCGTCCTTCTCGCCGAAGAGCTGCTTTATCGTATCGACGGACAGCTGCGACATCGGCTCATCTTTAGTGATGACCATGATCTTCACATACTGGTACTCGTGCCCCCCTTCGGAATCCGAGAATACTTCGGAGACGAACCCCGCCTTGTAGTTCAGGTAGTAGTTCACCCTCTCCTGGATGGATGAGCCGTATTCTTTATCCGACAGACCTGCCCAGAGCATGACCAGAGCATCGTATGTGTACCCCTGGATCATCTTCTGATATTCCCTCGGCAGTATGCCGACGAGAGTGTCGAAAAGCCACTCGTGTTCTCCGTCGAACACGACATCGCCTGTCATAGGCCCGATGACCATTGCGACGTTATTCTTACTGTCGGTCTTCATCGACATCAGTTCGCCGGTGAAAGAGTCAATATCTTCGTAGATGTCGTTTGCGTTGGATCTTTGGGTGTAATACCATTCTGTATCTGGGCATGTGGCACTTATCGTACCGTAGTCCTTGTTATTCACATCGAACCTGACAGAAAGATATGTTGGGGTCTTCTCAAATTCGACCTCGATCTTCATATCCTTGGTGACCTTGGATATGCTGTATGTGTTGTAATCAACACTCATGGACACACCGTTGATCTTCCAATCGGATACACGGTAACCTTTATCGGGTGTGGCGGAAAGATACAGCGACGTGTTGCGGAAAACCGCATCCCCGCTCGATATCTGTTTGTCCTCGCCGTTCAGAGCGACGACCGATCCATTCTCTCCCGCAGAGAAGTCTATGGTCTGCGTATACATCAGTATCGGCTCGAACAGAGCGGTGATCTTCTGATCGCCGGAAAGGCCGTTGACAACATACTGGGTCTTGGATACAGGCGAGGTGATCTCTTGTTTCTCCCCACCTATGTCAATGAAGAATTTCCATCCGCTGACCTGCCTACCGCTGTCCGGAGCAGCGGTGACGATGATCTTAGATCCTTCTTTTACCATATCTCCCGACGTTATCGCTTTACCGTCGGCCGTGGCAGTCACGCTGCCACCGGTATCGGCCGAGAATTCTACCTTGTATGTTGTATAGGTCTTTTCGGCGAATACGACCTGTACATTCGTATCGGTATTCAGAGATTTGATTACATACTCGGCTGACTTGCTGCCCACAGATTCTCCGTTGATGATCCAATCGCTGACGGCATATCCGGTGTCAGGTACGGCCGAGAACACTACCTTGGATTTTTCCAGGACATCTGAGTCTGTGGTGATATTCGTACTGCCGGACTTTGCAGAGACCTTGCCTCCGTCGTTACACGAGTAGGTCACTTTGTGACTGTTCGTCGGGACGGTGTCGAACAAGACCTTCACATCGAGATCGCCGCTAAGCGATTCCACGGAATACGTTGTACTGTTGGACCCCACATCCGTGCCGTTGACGGTCCATCCGCTCACACGGTATCCGCTGTCCGGAGCAGCGGTGAATTTTACCAAGTTGCCCTGATGACCGATCGTATTGTTGTAGATCGTAGACCCGTTGAGTGAGGCTGTGACGGCCCCATTCTCTCCGCTGCTGAACGTAATGTAGTAATCCGATCTTGTATAGACGACGTTTACATCGATGTTGCTTCCGCTCACCGAGACGTTGTGAGTCGTACCCGTATCGCCTGTGGATACTCCGTTGACGATCCAATCGCTCACACGATATCCTTCATACGGCTTTGCCGTAAATTGCACAGTACTGCCGTCCGGAACAACATCGCCCGAATCGAACGTCTGATCGGTGTTAACATCCACGAACGCATCAACCTTCATCGTGATGTAGGTGGGCATGATTGTTCCGCCGCCGATGTTCGTGGATATAACGCTCACACCTTCTTTCGCTTCGCCGTCTGGCATCGTGCTGATCATATCATATGACGAGTGGGTCGTTGCGACCATATATGCCATCGGAACAGTGAAAAGAAGCGATGCGACGACAATGACTTTTGCATATTTTATCGAACTCTTAGCGGAATGGGTGAAATACCTGTGTCCTATTTTGGCGAATTTTCCGTACCATCCGTTCATGGCCTTGCTGCCGTCACTGTAGGACGAAACTTTCGATGGCCAGAATATCCTGTCGCCGATGATTGCTAGGAGCGACGGGACGAATGTAAGCGCGGCGAGAAGTGCCAATACTATACCGAGCGCGAGGACTATGCCCATTGTGCTTACGAGGGAGAAACTACAAAGAGAAAGGACGCCGAATCCGATAATGACAGAGCACCCGGATGTGAGGATAGATTCTCCGGCCCACTTTATGGATTCTTTCAGTGCAGTCTCGTGGTCTTTACCTTCTTTCCGTTCCTCGCGATATCTTGAAACTATGAATATGCAATAGTCGCATCCCGCACCCAGCATAGAAACCAGGACCAGTATCGTGGTGATGTAGTAGATCCCCATCATGCTGCCTATGACGAATACCAGCGACAGCAGTATCCCGTAAGCCATGCCGATAACGATCGGCGGCGTCACGGCGGACATGAGCGATCTGAAGAAGAGGCCGATGAGTATCAGCACGAGAAGTATCGATATCGGGTCGATCTTCTTTATGTCTGATGTTGCTCCCGTCATCGTGTCATAGGATATCGCGTCGTTGCCGGTCACATATGTGTTCACGATGCCGACGATATCCTGCTTGCTCTCAGACACGATACCCCTTATCTGCGTGACGTACTCGGTGCCTTTCAGCGTCTTGCCGTCAGGGAGCGTGGGGAATGAGATCGAGATGATGGTCATTTCCGTATCTTTGTCTTGGAAATACTTATCATCAAAAGTGCCTAGCATCGAAGGGGTTATCTGATATCCGTTGCCGTATTTCTCGCGTAGCTCCTTGTTCACGCTCCAGTCGTGGAAGTTCTTCTCCAGATTCTTCTGAAGGCTGTCAGAAGCGGCTGAGGCATACGAATCGAGGACCTCAACAACGACGATGGTGCCTGCAGACATACTGTCAGAACTGTAGAATCCGCCGTTCTTGAGGATCTCGGACCCCTGAGCGGATTCCAACGGGGTCGATGTGCTCATCTTCGTCATGTCGTACTGCAGTACGGAATTCGACTGCAGTATGAGCGGTACGGCGCAGATCAGAACAACGATCCATAGTGCGATTATCAGTTTCGCTCTCTTTACTATGATATCCGCGAGTTTATCGAACATGTATTTCCCCTTGATGGGGGCATATCTGATTGCTCAATATATTACATAAATGGAAGATTA
>CAZXIY010000050.1:5296-9303 GCA_964640935.1 uncultured Methanomassiliicoccales archaeon | reverse complement strand
ACGCGGCCTGCGTTGTCCATACCGGCGTATGCGGTGACCGCCGCCACGCCACATCCGAACAGGACCAGGATCATAGTCCCGATCATTTCGGCCAGATATTTTTCATGTCAGTGGAATCAATTGCCAAATTTATTCCTTCGGAGCATTGGAACTTCTTTCGAATATAAAGAAAGACCCATCAAAGGAGTGACAATCATTGCCGCCGTTCGCGATTCGCTCGTTTTATTGTCTGGGACGCAAACGCAGACAGAATCTCGTACATCTGTCATGGAATCCATAGTTCTCTATTGCCCTTACGGGCTCGAATCCCATCTTCTTGATCGCTTCGAGTATGCCGCCCCGCGACTGCCTGATATCCGCGTATACTGTCTCATAATGTCTTTTGTTCAATTCTGTCAGTAGTTCGCTGATCATCAGCATAGTGGTGTCCTTGAAATCATATCCGTCGGCGACGCCGACGCTGTAGATGTAGAAACAGACCTCTTGACTCGCATACAGGGCGCTGCTCTCCCTCCATACGCGGTATCCTTTCAGGAAACCCGGTTCTCCGACCTTTTTCCTGTACGCCGAAACAGAGAGCTTGGCATCTATGTTATGCGGGTCGTATGCCTGCATCGCCCCGACGACCTTGTCGGAATCCATGCATACCCAGAAATTGTCATAATAGAATTCTGTGTCCTTCACCATTTTCATTTTTGAAAGCCCTGCCGCAGCCTCGTCCCTGTTCTTGAATTCGAACGACGACCTGTACAGGCCGGTGTCGTACAGGAGACGCAGAGCATCTTCGTATTGCGGATCATCCTCGTGGACTTTTTTAACGAACAGTATCATTGACCTGCCTTCATTCAATATACTCGCAAATGGTCTGCGGGCAGGTTAACAATGTTATCATAGTGGAAATATCTTTCTATGAACGGAATCCAGATAATGCAAGGCATTCAAATATCGGATTTGTGAAAAAATCATATTACGGCGACGGACACAGCTATCAGGAGCTGACCGACGAAATACGTCGATTTGTTAAGATAGTCCTGCGACAGTCTGTAATGTTCTCTGTCAAAAACGATGCCGTACAGGACGGCATCGGATATCGCGAAGAGTACCGCTCCTGCGGTGAACACTAATGCGGAAAGGGGCGGATGGGAGAATATGTCTATGATAATGATATTGGAGACCATCGTTATGATGAGCATCGCATAGATGACGGACAGCTGAGCATGTCTGGAATGCATGACGACATCCTTTTTGACGACGGTGAATGCCAGAGCGAACAGGACCGCGACGAATACGGATGCGATGTTGAATCCGCCGTAGACTGTTGTGAAGGCTATGTAAAGGATCTGAGCAACGGCGAAGGCGATCACGCCCGTGTCGAAGTAAGCCCACGTCTTGTTGTCGCCGTATTTGAAAAGACCCAGTAGTATGTCGCCTGCGGCGCAGAATATCATTCCGACGATCAGAGTAACAGTATCATACGACGATCTCGGGGAAAGGATTGCGACGATGGCAATGAAAAGCAGTGCCAGTGCGGTCTTCAGGATCAGGAACGCCTTGTTGTTGCCGATACTCATGGAGTACAGCATCGCCAGCAGCATCACGATGTAGATAACGGATAGGACTATCCCGATCATTGCAACGGGGCAATGAACACGATACGATATAATTATCGCACGCGGGCGGTCAGGTCCTGCTGTTGCAGAGTTTGACTATGCAGTCCGTGAACTCGTATGTACCCATCTTGCCGCCGACGTCGGCGGTGCGGTATCCTCTTTTGTATGCTGTCCTCACGGCATCCGCGAGGATCATACTTTCCTTGGTATATCCCAGATACTTCAAAAGCAGGGATCCGGACATCAGGGATGCAGTGGGGTTGACAACGTTCAGACCGGCCAATTCCGGATTCGATCTGTGCATCGGTTCGAACAGCGCCTTCCTGTCGCCGATTCCGCATGAAGGCGACAGATATGTGCCGCCGACCAGGGCGGACGCTTCTTCCGAGACTATGTCGCCGTACAGGCTCTGGGTTACGATCATGTCCACTTCGGACGGGTTCATCACCATATAGGATGCCATGTCGTCGGCCTTCATGTCGTCGTACTTCAGTCCCGATCCGTTCATGACCTCGTAGAATGTCTTCAGGAACAGTCCGTCGGTCTGTTTGTAGACGTTAGCCTTGTGGAGGCACGTTATATGCTTCCTTCCGAGCTCTCCGGCAAGACGTTTGCTGAACTGGCATATCCTTTTGCAGCCGGCGTACGTTATCCTCTTGCTGTACGTTACGCCGTCCAGGTCCTCGATCTCCGTCATCTCGAACAGTCCTTCCGTATTCTCTCTTACGAATACGGCATCCAGGTCGATGATGCCGAGGTCAGGAACGATCCTGGATATGGGTCTGACGTTCGCGAAAAGATCCAGACGCCTTTTCACATCCAGGGCGGGATTGCGGTAATTCCGTTCGTTGTCCGGTACGGTGACGCATCCCATGAGGACTGCGTCGCATTCGTCGACGATCTCGACGGTCTCCTTTGGGAGGGCCTCGCCGGTGCGTTTGAAACAGTCGTAGCCGATGTCGGCATTGACTATCTCGACGTCGTTGGTGAGGGCTATTATGGCCGAGACGGTGGATGATACCACCTCGGGGCCTATCCCGTCTCCGGAAAGTACCGCAATCTTCCTGCTCATTCCATCCTGTCCTCAACGGCAGCGATTATGATCGGGAGCGTGATGGTCGCATCTCCCTCTACGGTCATCTTCTTCGCGTTCGGCTTGACCTTTCCCCAGGAGACCGCTTCTCTTATGCGTGCTCCGGAGAGCGAGCCGTCGTATTCCTCGGCTGTCGTGAGGTACAGTGCGTAGTCGAGTCCACCGCGGAACTGGTTCCACCAGATGACATGGTGCTTGGATATGCCGCCTCCGACGATGATCGCGCCGGTGTATTTTGCAGCGTCGGTCATTTCGCTGAGCATCTGCTCGTCGGCGAAGAGGTCGATCCTGAGCTTCCTGTGAAGCTGGTAGTACATCCAGAGCTGGCATCCGAACGATCCGTCCGTTATGCCGGGGACGACCACAGGCACGTTGTGCTTGTGGCACTGATACAGAAGGCTGTCGGGGTTGTTGAGTCTCGCGCCTACGGCGTCGATGATCTCGTGGGTGGACATCGAGAGGTTGTCCTTGAAGATCTCGTCGAACATGGGGGCGAGATTCTCTTCGAGGACAATACCGTAGCAGGAGTCCGGAACGAGGACGTTACCGAGTCTGCTGATGCCTTCTTCCCTGAGCTTCGCGTCATCCATCATGAAGTCCCCTTTGTAGTAGGCCTTCCAGGTCCTGGAGAGATCGTGGTCGAGCGTGCCGCAGGTGGTAATGATGAGGTCGATGTAGCCGTTCTTGACCATATCGACGATCACTCCGCGGGTTCCGGTGGCCATTATGCATGCCGGGAACGACAGGATGCGGAGGCAGTCCTTCTTCTTAATCATCTTTTCGACGATGTCGGCGGCGTCCGCGAGTTTCTGCGACGTGAAGCCGCCGGATTTTCCCATCATCTTGATGAGGTCGTTTACCGTCATCCCTTTCTTTACTTTGATATCTTTGACTTCGATGAGTTTCTCCATTATCTCAACTCTTGCGTATCGATGCGCTACCGAAATCAAGTTAAAAAGGATTGTGTTAATTTTTCCTTTTCAGCAGGGGCATGGCACGTGCGAATATCGATAGTACGCGTCTTTTGGTGCCGAAGAAGCCTTTTGTCATGTCGACCTGGACCTGCGTGCTCTCCTTGCTGAATGGCATCCACCACGGGTCGAATTCGAATCTCTCGCTGTCGGTGTGCACATGCTGGACATACATGACGCTGAGGAATCCCTCGTCGCCGTGCGATTTCCCGAATCCGCTGGATTTGCAGCCGCCCCAGGGCGTGGTGGGCATGCCGTAGTTGTACATCCCGTTGTTCACGTCGACGATCCCGGAATCAAGTCTCCTGGCGATGCATTGGGCGTGCTTGACGT
>CAZXIY010000050.1:3144-5196 GCA_964640935.1 uncultured Methanomassiliicoccales archaeon | reverse complement strand
TTGATCACGGGTCCGACGGAGATCTCCGGGTCGTTCCAGTCGGCCCCGACCTTCAGAGCCTTTGTCTTCTCCACGAACCTCCTGGAGAATTCGTCGTAAAGGCTGTTTTGGACGAGTATCCTCTGAAACCCGACGCAGACCTGCCCGGCCCCGGTGAATGCACCCCAGACGCAACAGTCCAGGGCCCTGTCGATGTCGGCATCCTTCAGGACCAGGACGGGGTCGCATCCTCCGAGTTCCAGAGATACAGGAACAAGGTTGTCGGCCGCTGATCTCATGACGGATTTTCCTGTTTTGGTACTTCCGGTGAACATGATGCGGTTGATGCCTTTGGAGCTTGTCAGCGTCTCGCCGACCATAGGTCCGTGAAGGCACATCACGAGGTCCTTCGGGAACCCAGCTCTCTCGAATAGCGATGCGATCGCATTGCCGCAGAGCGGCGTGTCCGGCGACGGTTTTATTATTATAGAATTACCGGCCGCGACAGCGGTCGCGGCCTCTGTGAAAGGTATGCAGAACGGGAAATTATTGGGTGATATGCTGACGGTGACGCCGAGAGGTTTGTAGATCAGTTTGGAGCTTCTTCCCAGGGCTGACAATAGCCCCTTCACGGGTTTCAGATCGACCTTCTTCTCGAACTTGAAATTCTTCAGCCATATCTGGCAATATTTGGAGAACGAAGCGGAGACGTACGATTCCATATTGACCGCTTCCGCCTTCGGCTTCCCGGTCTCCTTGTGCACGATCAGGCCTATGTCCTCGGATTCGTCGGCGATGAGCTTCGTCAGATTATCGAACAGTTTCTCTCTTTCGCCGGGGGTTGTACGGCCCCATCCTTCCTGCGCCTCTTTGCTTCTCGCAATGAGTGCGGGGATTTCTTCTACCGAGGTCACATCTACAGACCCAACCTCCTGCAACGTTGCAGGACTGTAGGAGGCCATCTTATTCATGTTGCTCAGACTACGGCAATTAGATTATAAAATCTTGCACGACTGTTTCGCAAATCGAAAAAGGCACCAATGGCGGCGGCGATGCTATCCTCCCGTATCGTCGCATGGAAAAGTGCCAGATTCGGAATGATCCGATACTGCTTTTTTCTGTGTCTGCGGACCGAGGCGATCGGTCGGAAAACGTTACGCGGAAATGCAAGTGTCAGACATTCGAAAATCGTATTCCCGTTCACGTCATTGCCACACGTCTGAAAAGCCGTTAAAGGTTTTTATATAAGGAGTGTCTAGCCGTCCTACAAGTTTAGGGGTAAACTAAATGATTGAATTCACGACAGACAATCTGTTATTCGTGATCCCCATCGCCGCAGTGATAGCGGTGCTTTTCGCCATATACTTCTTCAAGTATGTTTGGTCAAAAGACAAGGGAACTCCTGAGATGCAGGAGATCTCTGACGCTATCGAGACTGGTGCCATGGCTTACCTAAGGCGCCAGTACAAGACGATCGCGATCATAAGTATAGTCGTGGCGGTCATTATCGCTCTAGTAGGACTCGTTCAGAGCTTCGAGGACTACCTGAACTATAAGGTCGCCATAGCATTCCTTCTTGGTGCTGGCTGCTCCATTCTTTCCGGATTCATCGGAATGAAGGTGTCGGTCAATTCCAACATCAGGACAGCAAGCGCGGCACGCGAGTCGCTGGACGGGGCATTCAAGACCTCGTTCCGCGGCGGTGCGATATCCGGTATCGCAGTTTCGACATTGAGCCTTGCGGGCCTTTTCATCGTCTTCTTCGTCTACAACATGTGGTGCGACGGGGACATGACTGCGACCCTCCACGCCATCGTCGGATACGCATTCGGTGCATCCTTCGCGGCATTGTTCGCCCAGCTGGGCGGCGGAATCTACACCAAGGCAGCCGATGTGGGTGCTGACCTCGTCGGAAAGGTCGAGGCAGGTATCCCCGAGGATGACCCCAGGAACCCTGCGGTCATCGCCGACCTCGTCGGTGACAACGTCGGTGACTGCGCCGGCCGTGGAGCAGATATATTCGAATCCACCGCAGCAGAGATCATCGGTGCGATGGTCATCGGTCTCGCGGTC
>CAZXIY010000050.1:0-3044 GCA_964640935.1 uncultured Methanomassiliicoccales archaeon | reverse complement strand
GCTATCGCGGTGACATACATGCTCGGATACTACGGAGCACCCGCAGGGGCGGAGAAAGCTATCTTCGGACTCTACGGAACCGCCGTCGGAACCATCGCGATGCTCGCATCGTCCGCATTCATCCTCGCAGAGGACACATTCGGACCTATCACGGACAACGCAGGCGGTATCGCGGAAATGAGCAACCAGCCTGAAGAGGTCCGCAACAGGACCGACAAGCTCGACTCCGTCGGAAACACGACCAAAGCGCTCACGAAAGGATACGCAATGGCATCTGCGGCACTCGCTGCATTCCTGCTGTTCGCCGCATACTTCGAGATTGTCGCCGAGATACAGGGAATTTCTATTGTCCAAGCCATGCACGTCGATATCGGCAACCCGCTGATCTTCGTCGGCGGACTCATCGGAGCAGTTCTCGTGTTCTTCTTCGCATCGCTCGCGATCCGCGCCGTCAGCAAAGCGGCAGGAGAGATGATCGAAGAGGTCCGCAGGCAGTTCCGCGAGGACCCCGGCATCATGGCCGGAACATCGAAGCCCGACAACGCCAAGTGTGTCGATATCGCTACACAGGGTGCACTCAGGGCAATGGTCGTTCCCGCACTCCTGCCGATCGTCACGCCTATCGCATTCGGTCTGATCTACAGGTACGTCCTGCCGGCAGACTTCCAGGTATTTGCGCCTTCTGCAGTTGGTGCATTGATCATGATCGGTACCATCGTCGGTATCCTCATGGCCAACTTCCTCAACAACGGAGGAGGGGCCTGGGACAATGCGAAGAAGTACATCGAGGAAGGTAACCACGGCGGAAAGAAATCGCCCGCTCACGCGGCGGCCGTCGTCGGAGACACGATCGGCGATCCGTTCAAGGACACAGCCGGACCTTCGATCCATGTGCTCGTAAAGCTCCTCTCGACCATATGCTTGGTCACAGCGGTCCTTTACGTCGTGTAAACGCATTTCACGAGAGGGGGCGACCCCTCTCCATTATCTTTATCTTTTGGCTTCGCCCGCGCGTGTGGCGAACTATAAATAAGAGTGCCTTAATCCATGTGCAATTCAAGAGGATATCCTATGTACATCTTAACACAGGCCGAGAGGGTAGTGCGCGTACCCCCTGCGGACCTTAACGAGGACATCAGCGACGTTATCGACACTCTTACTTGGGAGTCGTATGAGGGAAAGTTCGGCCCCGATAAGGCGATCACGGTCCTCATCCAGAACGTCGAGACTGTCGGTCCGGGACGTATAGTCCACGGTGACGGCGCTGTATATCAGACCGTCAAATTCGACCAGCTCGCGTTCAGACCGAAAGAGAACGAGATCATCGAAGGTGTCGTTGTGGAGGTCGTCAAGTTCGGAGCGTTCATAAGATTCGGACCTCTCGACGGTCTTCTCCACATCAGCCAGGTCATGGATGACCGCGTGGACATAGACCCCGAGAACCAGAGGCTCATCGGAAAGGAATCCGGAAGGTCCCTGGGCATCGGCGACATCGTAAGAGCGAGGGTCGTCAGTCTGGACCTCAACGAGAAGAACCCGCAGGACAGCAAGATCGGTCTCACGATGCGTCAGCCGGGTCTCGGAAAGCTCGAGTGGATCGACGAGGACCACAAGAAGAAGGATGACGCGCCGAAGAAAGGTGATGAGTGATGATCGGACCGGTGATGAGAGCCTGCAAACAGTGCAGTTTCATTTCCGAGAACGAGGTATGTCCCCGCTGCGGCGGCCAGACCTCGAAGGACTGGCAGGGCTATCTCATAATAGTGGACTTCGAGAAGTCCGAGATAGCGAAGAAGATGGGCATTGTCTCCAACGGCAAGTACGCCCTCAGGGTCCGCTGATCAGATGTCCGGCGGGTGGAAGCTTCCTTCATCTATGAGAGGTGCTTTCAAGGAACCCCTCGGAACAGAACTGAAGGAAAGCGAACTTCGCGAACATAAGGATTCAAGGATCGTCGCCGTCGGGGACGTGGTATCCCTGACGATGGCGAGGAACGGCATACGTCCTGTCCTGTCCGTCTACGACGGATATACGGAAAGGCACGAGATGACCGAGTTCTCTGCCCTGGTCAAGAAGAACAGGTGGGAGGAAAAGGTCGTCAAGAGCCCCGCGGGGGTCATATCCCGCGAGATGGACGATGCGGTGAGAAACGCTTTATCGGGAGGCACGGGATTGATCCGTGTCGAAGGGGAGGAGGATTTGGCTCTCATGCCGTGCATCCTGTACGCCCCGGAAGGCACGGAGATAATCTACGGGTGGCCCGGAAAGGGGATGATGATCGTCACCACGGATGACGTCATCCGCAAGAGAGTAAAAGAACTCTGGAATATGATGGAGGACTTTGAATGAAGATGGAAATAAAGGAAAAGAAAGAGAACCCCCTGTTCAAGAGGGTAGAGATCCGCTTCACTGTGAACCACGTCGGCGAAACAACGCCTACAAAGGCCGCAGTTGTGGAAGAGATAGCGAAGCAGATGAAAGCGAAGAAGGATTCGGTCGTTCTCAACTCGATCGACACAGTGTACGGCGAAGGCGTTTCGAAAGGATACGCTAAGGTGTACGAGTCGAAAGAGGCAGCTCAGAGCATCGAGCCCGAGTACATCCTGAAGAGGAACGGCATCAACAAGCCCGAGTACAAGAAGCCCGAGGGCGAAGCGAAGGAGGCATGAAGATGGCCAAAGAAGCGAAGAAGAAAGGATCCATGAAGAAGAGCGATGCGTACGAAGTCAAAGGCGACGCTCTTTCCAGAACCAAGCCGGTATGTCCCAAATGCGGACCGGGCGTGTTCATGGCGACGCACAAGGACCGTGTCTCCTGCGGAAAATGCGGGTACACTGAGTTCAACAAGAAAGAGTAAGGAAGGATAATCTTCATTCAGCCTCCACCCTCTCAAGTAGGAGGCGACAGGATCGCCGGGTTCATCGACCGGCAAAACGCCTTACCTTCCAAACACTTATTCAATTAGGGGACCCGTGGTATAGCCTGGATATTATCGGGGTTTCCGGAGCCTCTGACCCGAGTTCGAATCTCGGCGGGTCCGCTTT
>CAZXIY010000049.1:2261-9520 GCA_964640935.1 uncultured Methanomassiliicoccales archaeon | reverse complement strand
TCGTCCGGCGGCCGCATGTATTCCACGCAGCACATCGGCAACGGAGAATCGCTGGGAGTCCCCGAGTACCTTGAATCCGCGACGGATTCTCTCATAGACATGATCGGATGCACGCCGGAGATCGTGGCTATGGACCTGCACCCCGGATACGCGAACAGAAGATACGGAAAGAGATTGGCCGAAAGATTCGGCGTCCCCGCGATCGAAGTGCAGCATCATTGGGCCCATGCCGCGTCCCTGCTCACAGAGCACAATATGGACGAGGCCGTGGTCCTTGCATTGGACGGCACCGGTTACGGCTCTGACGGCAACGCATGGGGTGGGGAGGTCCTAAGAGCCAGTCTTACAGGATTCGAGAGGATATCGCACCTGCAGTACATACCGCTCCTGGGTTCCGAGAAGGCGTTGCACGATCTGAAAAGGCTGAGATTCGCAATAGACTGCATCAACGGCCGGGACAGCGGACTTGTGGACGAAAGGACTGCGGAAGTGATGAGGAAGATGATGAAGAACAGCGTCCTATCATCGTCGATGGGAAGGTTCCTTGACGCAATAGCGTTCAGTCTGGGTATATGCAGCACACGCACATACGACGGAGAACCGGCCATGAAGACGGAACCGCTGCTCGCAAAAGGTAAGCTCATCGGCGGATTCGAGACCGAATGCAGGAACGGCGTCATCGGCACCGCCCATCTGTTCGAGGACATCCCTCCGAACGCGAGACGCGAGGATGTCGCTTACTCCATGGTGAGATGCGTCGTCGAATCGATGGCGAACTCGGCCTGCGATGATGCTATATCGCACGGCATCGACACCGTCGGTCTCACCGGCGGCGTATCTTACAACACACCGATATGCTCGATGACGGAGGAATCCGTCAGAAAGAGAGGATTGAGGTTTATTACGCATGACCGCATACCCAACGGAGACGGCGGCATATCGATAGGTCAGGCCGCGATCGCATCGAGGTCATTGGAATGAACACGTTGTTTGTACTTCTCGACGGGGCCGAGGACGACCCCATACCAGAATTCGGCGGGAAGAAACCGCTAGACGTCGCAAAGATGCCATTCATGGAATCCCGTGCGACGCATAAGGCGTACACAACGGGAAGAGGATACACGCACCTGTTCCTTAACGAGTTCTTCACCGGCCGTCCGCCCAACATAGCCAGAGCGGCATTGGAGGCCATGGGCCTGGGCATGGATATGAAGGACAGGACCGCTTATCGTCTAAGCCCCGCTGTCATCGAGAACGGTATGATCCAGTGGTCATATCACGCGGAATCGTTCTGCGACAGGCTGATCCCCAAAGTGAAACAGTACCTGTGCTATGTGAACGAGTACGACCCGGAGATCACGTTCTTCCTGCACGGAAGAGCGATACTTACATTGAAATGCGACCTCGTGCCGGATCTCCCCGCTCCGCCCGCACCCGCACCGTTCGTGGAAGTCCCGGGAGGTCTGGGGAAGATGGTCATGGCCGTCGCCAGGGATATGGACGGCATAACCGACTATCCGTGGGGATGCGGCAGATTCAAGGAGCAGTACGCTCCGTTCAAAGGCCTGGGCAACATGACCGCTATATCGGACAGCCCTACGCCGCTCGGGATATGCGCTTCGCTCGGTCAGAGAACGCATCTGATAAACAACATGGACGAGAGATTCCCCGTGGCCAAAGAGGCCCTGAAGCACGGTAACGTGTTCCTGCATATGGATGAGGTGGACGAGTACAGCCACCAGAAGGACCCGGCCAAGAAGGTCCGCGTGCTGGAACATATAGATTCCATGATGGAACGCTACTTCTCGGACACCGAACGCATAGTCTACTTCGTCGATCACGGCACATCGTCCGTCACCGGCGAGCACATCCTGACGAACGTACCATTCTGGACGACGTTCGAGACGCCCGTGAAGAACGGGAGCCTTGTGCGGCTGAAGGATGTCGTCCCGTCTGTGCTTCAGTGATCTTCTGACATTATCGATATCAGACGTACGTAGTCGAGATGCTCTTTGGTCGAATCCACGAACTCGTCGAGATTCCTGAGGAATGCCGACCTCGGGTCGTCGCCGGTCATCTTTCCGCGGCTGTCCGACAGGCTGTCCTCCTCCGGGAACCTCAGATCCCTATACGGAACGACGCCTAGACATACCATCCCGGTCAGCGATTCTATCCTTTCGATGCCGCTCCTGAGGATCGAAGGCTCTCCTCTGAATCTGTTGATTATGAATCCTTTCAGGAAATGACGGTCCTCTTCTCTGATCAGTTTCCATGTACCGTAAATGGCGGCGAAAACTCCGCCGCGCTCTATATCGCCGACGATGACCGCCGGGATCTCCCTCTTGCGGACCATGGCCATATTCGCGATGTCGCGGTCCATGAGATTGAGCTCCGCAGGCGATCCCGATCCTTCGCAGACCACCGCTTCGCTGTGCCCATAGAGGTCGTCGAACGCCGCGCAGGCATTGTCCAAAAGTTCTGTCGTATCCGACTCGCACCCCGGCGAGACCGAACGGTACGGCCTGCCGTTGAGAACGATCTGCATAACGCCCTTGCCGGACGGCTTCAGCAATATGGGATTCATCTCCACGGTCGGCTCCTTGCCGCATGCCCAGGCCTGGAATGCCTGACCCATACCGATCTCTCCGCCCTCTTCCGTCACATACGAATTGAGGGACAGGTTCGATGCTTTGAACGGCGACACGTCGCATCCGCTCCTGTACAGATATCTGCAGAAGGCCGCAGCGAGCGTCGTCTTTCCCGCTCCCGATGCCGTGCCCAGGAACATTATCTTCATTGCGGACCGCCTCCGAATATCCTATCGAACGACTCCTTGTCCAGAGCCTTCTCGAATCCGTCCGCGAGTTTGTCGAGATTCCTCTCCTCGTCTTCGAAATAATCCTCCGTCGGCCCGTCTGGAACGGAGTTCCCGTCTACGAACGAAAGGAAGTATCTTCTGAATGCCGGTTTATCGAAGAGACCGTGCAGATATGTGCCGAACAATTTCCTGCTCTCATCCGACGAACCTTCGTCGAAGTCCCCGTTGAACGACGTCATATGGAACAGGGGCTTCTCATTAACGTTCTCGCTCATTCCCATGTGAAGTTCGTACCCCTCGACCTCTCCGCCGCCGGCTATCAATACGCCGTGATCCTGAACGGTGCGTTTCTGATACTTGTCCCATCTGACATCCATGTCGAACAATCCGAGTCCTTTCAGTTCCGGGAAATCTGCATCCTCTATGCCGTTGGGGTCCCTCAGGACCCTGCCCATCATCTGATATCCGCCGCATATGCCGAGTATCGGCACCTTCCCCGCCAGCGATGCTATGTATGCCGACAGTCCGACGCGGTTCATCCAATCCAGGTCGGACAGGGTGTTCTTCGTCCCGGGTATTATCACGGCATCCGACCCGGCCATATCTGCGACCGTCGAGACATATCTCACGGTCACGTCCTCCAGGGACAGCGGGTCAAGATCGGTGAAGTTCGCTATGTGCGGCAGCTTCACGACGGATACAACCTTGCGGCCGGAACCGGCCTCGCTGTTCTCTCTGAAGTATTCGGAATCCTCCTTCGGTAGTCTGATATCCAAATGCGGGACCATCCCGATGACCGGTATGCCGAGTATCTTCTCCAGCTCGTCCGCTCCGGCCCTCATACCGGCGATGCTCCCGCGGATATTATTGAAAATAATCCCTTTGACGCGTTTGCGGTCCTTCTCTTCCAGAAGTTCCACCGTTCCGAGAGCGTACGCGAACGAACCGCCCCACTCCACGTTCACGACAAGTATGCAATCCGCGTCGGCTATCTCGGCCGCACGCATGTTCGCGATATCTTTGTCGTAGATGTTTATCTCCGCCGGCGATCCGGCCCCCTCCATTATGACGTAATCGTAACGTTTCCTGAGGAAATCCACGCTCTTCCTCACGGTGTCGACGCCCAGACCTGGAACGAATTCCGAATAGTACCTGTCCACGCTGTAGTCCCCGGCGGGAACGCCTTCGACTATGACCTGCGAGACCAGGTCGCCCTTCGGCTTCAGAAGTATAGGATTGACGTTCGATGTCGGATTCTTTATCCCCGCCGAACGGCACTGAAGCTCCTGTATCATCGATATCTCGTGTCCCGCACGCGTTACGCGGGAGTTGAGGCTCATGTTCTGCGATTTGAAAGGCGTGACCGAATATCCGCGTCTGTTGAGTATGCGGCAGATCGCCGCGACGGTTATCGACTTGCCTGCATCGGATGTCGCCCCGAGGACCATCACGGCCTTGCCGAGCTTGAAGAAGCGGCTCTTGGCCTCGGCGAATATGTCCTTCAGCCTCGGATCCTCAGGGTCCTTTATCCCCAATTCGGATATCCTTCCGAAGGTGTACTTCACAACGTCGTTACGATGGCAGAACAGGCACGATGAGCAGTCCCATACACTGACGCCGGTCCTCTTAGACACTGACGTCTTTCCCAGATCGGCGTCATTGCACGGATAGAACGGACAGTAGCAGAACGAGCAGTTCTGCCCGCGGTAGTGCGACGGATGATATTCGCATGCAGTGTTCGGGCCAATGTCTCCCCTCGCGAACTCTTCGAGGACCTTCTTCCTTATGCACTTCATAGCCTCATCCGCCTGCCGATCGGTACGGGATATGCATCAGACTACTTGCAGGATGCCTTTCCCTTACACTGGATGATATGTCCAAACATATTTAATAACCTGATTGGATAGCTTGCCGGGGATTTGATGACAGATATCCCCGGTCTCCACGCGATGATATCATGAGGCGGAAAGTTGCCATTTACGGAAAAGGGGGTATCGGAAAATCAACGATATCGGCGAATCTCAGCGCTGCCCTGTCCGAATCCGGCATCAGGGTCCTTCAGATCGGCTGCGATCCCAAACATGATTCGACAAGACTTCTTACCGACGGCGATCCTCAGAACACAGTCCTTCAATACCTGAAGGATGTGAAACCGGACGACCGCAAACTCGGCGATATCGTCATTCCGGGATACGGGAACACACTGTGCGTCGAAGCTGGAGGTCCGGAACCGGGCATAGGATGCGCCGGAAGAGGGATAATATCCGCATTCGACCTTCTGTCCGATCTTGGGATGGAGTCCCTGGACTACGACATGGTCCTGTACGACGTTCTGGGCGACGTGGTCTGCGGCGGGTTCGCTGTTCCTATCAGGAACGAGTACGCAGACACGATATACATCGTCACTTCGGGAGAATTCATGTCCATCTATGCCGCGAACAACATACTCCGCGGCGTATCCAATTACAACCCCGACCGCATCGGCGGCATCATCTTCAACAGCAGAGGCGACGAGTTCGAGGACGAGAGAGTGAAAACGTTCTCCGACGCCATCGGCATACCGATCGTCGCCCGCATAGGCCGTTCCACGCTGTTCGCACAAGCCGAAAAAGAATGCAAGACGGTCATGGAAATGTATCCGGCCTCGGAAATCGCATCGATATTCAGAGATCTCGCGAAGACCGTTACCGAAGGCAAAAGATACAGAGCGAGACCTCTCCCGGAGAATATGCTGGAAAAGATCGTCCTCGGCCGCGAGCGTGCGGCCGACGCTCCGGTCGCAAGAAGACCGTCCGTCGACACCGTCGAGAGACCGAAGATCTACGCTTCGAGGTCGGTCAACAAGGACGAGATACTGTACGGCTGCGCTTTCTCGGGAGCATGCAGCGCCGCCGTTTCCGTCAAAGGACTGACGACCGTCGTCCACTCCACCAGGAACTGCTCCCAATTCGCATTCCAGCTCATCAGCAACAGCTGCAGAAGGTCCATGAGGCTCGGAAGGGCCCCGGTGGGATCGTTCGTGGATCCCGACGTCGTATGCACCGACATGGACGAATCGTCCACGATATTCGGCGGGACCGACCGTCTCAGAGAGACGCTCGAAAAAGAGATCGATGTCGGCAGAAAGGACATCGCCGTCATAACATCCTGCGCCCCCGGGATAATAGGCGACGACGTCAAAGGCGTCATTGACACGATATCATCGGAACATCCGGATGTCAGGATAGTCTACATCAAAGAGGACGGGAATCTGAAGGGCGACCATATGCAGGGCCTTATCGACGCCTGCATCGAGATAACGAAGTCGCTGGCCGTGAAGGACCTTCCGAAGAAGGACATCGTCAACCTGGTCGGCGTGAAACCCATGGCGACCAACATAACCGACAACCTGTCGTTGATATCGGACCTTCTCTCGAAGATCGATGTCGGCATAGGCTGCACATTCATGGGCAACTGCACCGTGGATTCCATAAAGAACATGACATCCGCAGAACTTTCGATACTGGTCACCAAGGATCAGTTCGCCACCATGCAGAAAGCGTTCCTCGAGGACAGCTACGGCATGAGATTCTCGAACTGCATCATCGGCACCGGTCTGTATTCCACGGAAGAATGGCTCAGAGAGGTCGCCAAGGAATTCTCCAAAGAGAGCGCGGCGGAATCGCTGATATCCGAACTTGAAAAGGAATACTCGATGAGATGCGAACCTCTGAAGAAGGTCATGTCAGGCAAGACCGCATACATAGCCAGCATGCATATGGATGTAGACTGGCTCATAGATATGGCTAACGATATCGGGATGAAGATAATCCGCAAGGTCGTCGTCAAAAGGCCGGATCACACCCTCGATTCCGACATGAAGGTCAGACACAAAGATGTGGAGGTCATGGAGGTGGAGGACATGGACGACGTGAAACGCGATGTCGTTTCCAAGCATCCCGACTTCTTCTTCAGCACCTATGTCTCCGACATCGGATGCGACGATATCAGTCTGATCAAGATACCGATAGTGCCGGACATAGGTCCGTTCGCCGGATTGGATATGATGACGCGCTGGATCAGAAGATCGAAAGCTCCAAGATCGGAAGGATGGAGGAAAGATGTCCTATAACGAGGATCTGCCGGAATGCCTGCTGGGCAGCATAATCGCCGCAGAGGGGATCAAAGGATCCGTCACCATACTGAACGGGCCGACCGGGTGCAAATATTACCCGGCATCGCTGTCCGAGACCATATGTTCCAGATCCGGGACTTTCAATCCGTATCTGTTCATGAACGAGTTCTTCTTCTGCCAGCCCAGGGTCCCGTGCACATACCTCAACGGAAGCGACCTTATCCTCGGGACCGACGAGAAGCTCGGCAGGATCTTCGAGATCGCCGAATCGTCTGATCCCGAACTGATCGGCCTGATCAATGCCCCGGGGGCGTCGCTCATCGGTTC
>CAZXIY010000049.1:0-2161 GCA_964640935.1 uncultured Methanomassiliicoccales archaeon | reverse complement strand
GCGAACATCATGCTGTTCGAGAACCTCGGGAACAGGATCGCAGAATGGTACGAAAAGAACTGCTACATCCCGACGATAAGATCGCCTGAAGGCCTCCCTCTGGGATTCGATCAGACCGAGGCATGGATCGTCTCCGTCTGCGATTTCCTCAGATGCGATCCGTCGCCTGCCCTGAAGGTCATAAACGACGACCGCCATCGTACTGCGGCGGAGATAGACCGTTTCAACCGCCATTCCGGACTTCCCGCCGGATGCACCTTCTCGGTCAACGCGAACAGCCCTCTGGCATATGCTGTCATAGTGATGCTCCACTCGTATCTCGGCATGGTGCCGGTCGCGGTCAGCACCACCGATGACACGTGCTCTGAACTGATATCGTCATACCTCTCCGAGAACGGGATAGAGGTCACGGACGATACTTTCAACACTCCTGCGGACGTTTTCCTCGGGAACGGCAACATCGCCGCATCCCTCAGATTCAGAGATCTGATCGGAATGTCCGTAGACATCGAGACCCCGGGGTCCAGAGATGTTCTGATATGCAGAAGGCCCATGCTCGGTTCCGAAGGCACGATGTACATCATGGACGAGATACTTAATTCCATCGACGGAACGACGCAATAAGACGATCAGATGAACATCGTCATGTAGATCGGTATGTAGAACGTGTCGCCGTCGATACGCAGATCCTTCCCGTGTATGACGTACCTGGTCTTTACCCTAGATTTGTATTTTTCAGAGAACAGATCAAGCGATCTGTGTCTGCTTGACGCACTCGATTTCACCTCTATAGGAACGATCTTCTTCCCGTCAGGAATTATGAAATCGACTTCCTTGGGATTCTTCTTATCCGATCCGGAATAGAATTTCACGAAATACAGGTCATGATCCTTGGACTTCAATTCCTGTGCGACCGAATTCTCGAAGAACATCCCTTCGTTGATGGACAGATGATCGGCAATGAATGCCCTTTGCACTTCCTCGCCTGTGACGATACCGCGCTCGAAGGACATCGTAAGAAGCAATCCCGTATCAAGAAGATATGGCTTCAGTACTATCGTATCGGAATCAAGCCCTACGGCAATGTTGGAATCGTGATTCTGATAGCACATATTGCATATCTTGGAATCTTCGAGCCAGAGCATGCTGTCCAAATAATCCGATGTCCTGCTCCCTTTCCTTATTGTTCCGGGACGGAACGTCTTCCCGTGCCCGCTCAGGATCGACGGTATATTGTCGAATATGGATTTCGCCACTGTGCCGTATTTTATCGGCACCTTACCGAGATCCTCATGATACAATGAGATTATCTGCCTCTTAACCGTCTCTACATCAGAATATCTGTGGGAACCCAGGTATTTGGAGATCGCCTGGGGCATTCCGCCGACAAGCATGTATGTTTTATACAATTCCATCAACGCGTTGTGCATGCTCTGTCCCATAGGCTCTTTTTTCTCGAATTTATCCTTTGCAAATTCGACCTTCTTTCTTTCGCCCATCGCCCAACAGTATTCTTCGAAATCCATTGGATGCATCTCAAAACGCATCTCCTCAGAAGGGATCAGTATCTTCTCGGCATTCTTTTTGATCGAGATGAGCGAACCCGTCTCGATGTATGAGTAACGACCGTATTCGACGAGTCCTTTGATCATCTCTCTGGCCTTCGGGTACTTCTGCACCTCATCGAACACGACGACACTCTCGCCTTCGAAGAGATCTATATTGTACAACGCCTGAAGTTCGGTGAACAGTTTGGTATAGTCGGTGCTGTATTTTCCGAAAATCTCCAATGTCCCGTCCTTTGGGCTGTAGAAATCGATGATGAGGGAAGTTCTGAACTCTCTTTTTGAGAACTCTCTCACCGATGTGCTTTTGCCTACGCGTCTTGCACCCTCTATCAACAGAGCGTAGCTGTCGCTCCATTTCTCCTTCCATTCCTTCATTTTTGCGTAGATCTTTCTCTCGAAGAATACTTCTTCACGGGCCACGGGCTTACATGCCGTTCATAAGTAAATATACATTTCCTTAAATTCAAAATCACTCTGAAATTACATTTCCTTAAATTCATTATTGCCTGAAAATTACATTTCCTTAAATTAAAAATGTGCCTAAAATTACAATTCCTTAAAAACATAGATATTGGGTAGTACACAAAAATACT
>CAZXIY010000048.1:0-9566 GCA_964640935.1 uncultured Methanomassiliicoccales archaeon | reverse complement strand
CCGACCTCCGGCATTGGCAGTCCGGCATCGTTGGCGACCTCTCTGACGATCTTGAATAGGCGCGGATATTCCGCTTCCGTGACTATCCTTGCTCCGTTCGCCCTCAGGGCCATCTCTTTGGACTTGAAGTACGATATGAAACAGAATATCAGCGATATGACGAGCATTATGCCCGCGCCGTATATCCAACGGCTTCCGAGAGCGAAGCTGATCAACGCTCCGAGAGCCATCAGTATCATCGACATGACGATGAACATCAAAGCAGTCCTGAATCTCCAACCGCCGTTCATTTTACCACCTGGTTTATGGTTTAAACCTTTTTTGTATTTTAATACGTGTTCGGAATGTCCGTAAGATCAAACATCCAGCTGGACCTCTGTCCCGACGTAGAAATCCTTCACTCCGTCGAGCCCGAAATGGACCCTGAGGAAGGTTATGCCGAGCGGTCCGGCGCAGTGATTCATGTACATCTGCGGCGAGCCGAATTCTTTAAATATCTCCGCGGTCGGATCCACGAATTTCTGCTTGGTCTTCAGAAGATGTATGCCGCCGAACAGGTACGCCGGATTCGATCCGGTCCTGGCCTTGACGGCGGACAGGACCTCGGACGTCCCATTGTGATAGCATGAGGAAAGTATCGCGGGGCCTTTCCTCGTCTTTATGACCAGGAATGATTCCTCGCATTCTCCGAACGTACCTTCGATGAAGAGATGCTCGCTGAGATCTGTCTCTCCTTCGATCGTATGTAAGACCATCTTTGCCGAATCCTCTTCGCTGATGAACGGTTTCCCGAACGCCTTCTTCAGTTCCGCGAATTGTCCGTTGGCATAGACATCGAGGGGCTTGGTCCTCGCTTCGATGAGCTTGGAAAGCCCGCCGACATTCCCTTTGTGTATATGTGACAGTACCACACGGTCTATGGAATCCGGTTCGATATTGAGATGGCCCATGTTGTGAAGGAGATATCTTCCGCGCATGCCGGTGTCGAAAAGGGTGCGCTGACCGTCGACCTCCACGAGCATCGATAGGCCTTTGGCTCCGATCAACGACGTATCTTCAAGAGCGCCTTCATCATAAACACTGAGCACTTTGGCCTTCATGGAACGTCATCGGCGTTTCATAGAAAAACATTATCTGCGGCGTTCGTACAGAGAATCTGGTATATCGCGGCAGATGCGGAATATGGTCTCTTCCCCGACCTCTCCGGACAGGAACATCCCCCTGACACGTTTAGGAACGGTGTTCACGGACATTATCGCTCCGGGCTTCTCAGGATCGTCGATGTAATCGGTCTCCATCATGAACCTGTCGCTCTTGGACAGCGCCGTGCGGATGTTGCTCTTCGAAGCGGGTATCGACGGCATGACGCCGTGCGTCTCGTCCGGCGTCACCCACGGCGGAGAGGAGTGCTTTATGACCTTTCCAACGTCCAGCCCGGCCTCCGAGGCCATATCGGCAAGGCTCTTGTCCGTCCCGGGTTCGGTCTCGCAATGGATGATCACGGGGCAGTCGTTCTCATGTGCCAGTTCCATCCCTCTGAGCAGTACCCTGTTGGATGCGGCCATGATCTTCTCATCATCGACGGGAAAGTGCGGCCTGCCGATCTCGCCTATCGCGTTCGCCTTCCCCTCGGCCACAAGACCCGCGGCGTCTTCCATCCCCTTCATCATAATGGACTCTGCCCTATCGAGACCGTATTCGCCGGCCAGGGACATCAAGAGTATAGGATACGGGCCGACGGCCACGTTCACTTTGAGACCGGTCTCGTTCCTTGCCCGTTCCGCGAAGGACAGCGTGATATCGTAGGAACGCATGAAATCCGTCCCTTCGCATATGCGCACTTCCGCATACGGCAGGGTGACCAGCGTAAGACCTGTCCCACCCTCAGATTCGTACTGTTTCAGAGCATCGATATTCCTCCCTCCTGGAGAAAGATGCAGATGATTGTCGTATGCCGGTACTTCCATCGAACGTACCAGCGTGAACAAGGTAATTATACGTTGCTCGGTGTTCGAGCATCATGGACCCGAACTCCCGTTTCCTCCTCAAATCGTTCAGGAAGTACTACAAAGGGAATTCCATAGAGATGCCGGAGAGATTCGGCAGAAGAGAATTCGGATTCATGTTCTTCGACAAGAACTTCATGCAGAGGCACATGGCATTCGCTAAGGCTACCGACCTTCAGAGATTCATGATCGCCCAGGTCCCGTCGCACAGCTACTATTCCACAGCATATTACCGCAAACCGGACGCTCCGACCATGGAAGAGAAGACGTGGCTGGGGGCGGATCTCATATTCGATCTGGACGCAGACCACCTGGTCGGGGCCGACAAGATGAGTTATTCGGAGATGTTGGCTCAGATCAAGAAAGAGATGATCAACCTTGTCGATTCCTTCCTTCTCGGAGATCTCGGTTTCTCCGACGACCAGGTGAGCATAGTGTTCTCTGGCGGAAGAGGATACCATGCCCATATCGAAGCGAATGACGTCCTGGGTCTCGGATCCCACGAGAGAAGGGAGATCGTCGACTACGTCACATCGACCGGTCTGGACATCGACTGGGTATTTCCCTATGCCAAAGCGGTCACCTCCGTTGCAACGATCAACGGACAGGAGCGTGCGAACGTTTCCAGGAACAGGACCATACCTTCCGAGGATTCCGGCGGATGGAAACTGCGCATGAGGAACGGTCTCAAAGAGACGGTCGAGAACGTCTGTGTCATGGATGGAAAGGATCTCAAAAAACTCTATCCGTCCATCAAAGAGACCCCGTACAAATCCATTGACGGATACCGCAGCGACCTGAAGATCTCCAGGGATCTCATATTCCAGAACAACAAGATGGGTACTCTGAAGAAGGGAACGCAGGAATTCCTGATGAAGATCATGGCCGGGGATGTCGCATCGCGTCTTTCAAGCGAGATCGACGAACCTGTCACTGCCGACATAAAGAGACTGATACGTCTTCCCGGATCGGTCCATGGAAAGACGGGGCTGCGTGTGATGCCGCTCACCAGGGATCAGCTGAACGGTTTCGATCCCCTCACAGACGCCGTCCCGAACGAATATTCAGACGAACCTGTCACAGTCACCATGCGCAAGGATTATTCGCTGACCATCAAAGGCGAGGATCTCAGGCTCAGCGGCACCACGGAGGTCCCGGAGTATGCCGCGGTGTTCCTCGTAGGCAGGAAGATGGCTGACATCGGGGACGGCACGAAACGCGACGACTTCTTTTAGAACGTCATACAGCAACAGAGTTCCTCTTCCGTTATCTCGTAGCCGTTATCTCTTGCCCACGACACCGTTTCTTTGGACGGGTTGGCTATGCGTCTCACGCCGGCCTCTATGCATTTCTTCTCCAGCCCTCTGAGGGAGCGGTCGCGCATGCATCCCAAAGCGACATTCAGACCCATTTCTTCCGATAGTATCTCGACGGCGGATACGACGGCATCCTCGCCTATCACGGATCCTTCTATATCCGTGCCTTTAGTAGGCATAAGTGCCAGCAATACAACGTTCTTCAGTCCTTTGGATCTTATCAGGTCTGCGGACAGGAAAAGATCGTCATATCCGAAACCGACCGTGATGTGCGGAACGACCTTTCCTCCCGCCGCCAATATATCGTCGATTAGTCTCGAATAGTCCTCCGGCGGTCTTTTGAGATTCAGCACCGACGATATGATATTCGGGTCCTGATGCACATCGACCGAGAAGCACGAGACCCCGGAATCGACAAGCTCCGATATCTCATCCTTTTTCATGAATCCGGCATGCACGTTCACCGACAGGCCAGAATCTACCATCGATCTTATCCGGTCGGAGAAAAACGGTACCGGCACCGATCCGCCCGCATCGCACCCGCCGCTGATCAGGACGCCCGTCGAATGGTCGCGTACCAGAGAATGTGTCAGTTCGTTCATCTTCTCCCTGGTCTCTGCCGGTTCCATTCCCCTCAGATGCACTCCCTTGCAGTGGGAGCACATCTCGTCGCAACGGGTCCCCGTCACCGATACGGAGGGGAATTTCCTGCCGGGACGGCACACGGTCAGCCTTTTATCACCCATTCGCGCACGCTCACGTAACCAAAAGCTTTATGGCATAGATATAATTCCTGTCGCAGGTAATTAAAATGAAAGGCTTCCGTATCACAGGTTCCTTTGCAGATGTAAGAGCAGGACAGCAGCCCTTCTCTATCGAGATCGCAGCAGAAGACGAGGCAGCTGCCAGAGAGCAGATCGTCTCGACAATCGGCAGCAAACACAAAGTCAAGAGATGGCAAATCAACATCACTGACATAAAAGAGATGGCCCACGATGAGATCGAGAGCCACGTTGTAAAATACAAAGTCGGTGCGTGAAAATGAACGACGACGAGCTCCGTCAGTCCATGGCCGCCCTTGATTCTTTCAAGGTCCAGCTTCAGGCCATGACGCAGCAGTCGCAGTACCTCCAGATCTCTCTCGAGGAGACTCTGAGGGCCCGCGACACGCTGAAAGCATTCGCGAACGCGAAAGAAGGGGACGAGATCCTCGTGCCGGCCGGAGCATCATCGTTCGTAATAGCAACCGTGACCTCCAAGAGGAAAGCTATCGTAGGTATCGGCAACAAGACCTCGATAGACATGGATCTCACCGACGCTGCCGCCTACATGGAGGACGCCTCGAAGGAAGTGTCCGAGGCCCTTAAGAAAATAACGACCACCATGCAGGAAATGGACAGCAAAGCGAGAAGCCTCGCTCTCAATGTTCAGCAGGAATACCAAAGAAGACAGCAGTGAGCGTCTCCATGTTCGATTCCCTCAAAGCGAAACTGAAAAATATCTTCAAGAAGGCCCCGCCGGAAGTAGCAGAAGCTCCGGCCAAAGTCGCCGAACCCGAAGTCAGACCGACAGCGGAAGTTCCGGCAACGACGCAGATCCCCCAACCCGAACTTTCAAGAAAAGAACAGGCCAGGATCGAAAAAGAAGAGAAA
This sequence comes from uncultured Methanomassiliicoccales archaeon, assembly GCA_964640935.1. Lineage (GTDB taxonomy): Archaea > Thermoplasmatota > Thermoplasmata > Methanomassiliicoccales > Methanomethylophilaceae > CAZXIY01. Next base: position 4,592 of record CAZXIY010000048.1, on the reverse strand, counting down.
AAAGCAGCGAGAATCGCCGAGAAAGGAGAGAAGAAGGCCGAGAAGGAAGCCGCTATCGAGGCACACAAACACCCCGAGAAAGAAGAAGAGGAAATAGACGATATCGTCGGAAAATCCGGAAAAAAGATCAAAGAGGATTCGCTTGATGACCTTCTCTGGGATCTCGAGGTCGCTCTTCTCGAGGCCGACGTTGCCCTTCCCGTCGTCGAAGAGATAAAGAAAGGTGTGAAAGAGAACCTTATAGGAAAGAAATACAGCCGCGACCACAGTTTGGAAGAGGTCGTAGAGCTTTCCATCAAAGATGCCGTCAAGAACGTTCTCAAACTCAACGAATTCGACTTCGATAAGTGGTTCGCAGAGCAGAAGAGACCGACGACCATAATGTTCGTCGGTATCAACGGGACCGGAAAAACGACCGCCATCGCAAAGATCGCCAACAGACTTATGAAGAACGGCTATACCGTCGTTCTCGCTGCAGGCGACACGTTCAGGGCAGGGGCTATAGAACAGCTCACCATACATGCGGACAAACTCGGCTGCAAGATCGTGAAACATGCACAGGACGCGGATCCCGCGGCGGTTGCTTTCGATGCCATCGATCACGCCAAGGCGAAGAAAAGGGACGCCGTCCTCATAGACACCGCAGGCCGCATGCAGACGAATAACAATCTCATCGACGAGATGAAGAAGATAGTCAGAATAGCAAAACCTGACCTCAAGGTGTTTGTAGGCGATTCTCTCGCCGGGAATGACGCCGTGGAACAGGCCCGCGTCTTCGATGACGCTATCGGTATAGACGCCGTCATTCTGACAAAGATCGACACAGACTCGAAAGGCGGTGCCGCCCTGTCGATCGCACACACAATCGGGAAACCGATCGCGTTCGTGTGCAACGGACAGGAATACGACGACATCGAGAAGTTCGACGCAGATTGGATGCTGGAACGTCTCTTCAGCGATTAAACGCAGAGTCTGTAGAAGACCGTGGCGTATACTTTCGCATCCGTGATGATGTTATCCACTTTTACGAATTCGTTGGGTTGATGCAGGGAACCGCCCTCGCTCTCCCAAACATATGCGTCCAGACCTCTGAGCCTGAATATGTTGGCACATGTTCCGCCGCCTACTCCGGCAGTGGTCACTTTCTGACCGATGACCGATTCTATGGATTCTTTGAATACTTTGAATTCCGGCGTATCCGTAGACGACGGCTGTCCGGAGAACGTGCGCTGCTCCACTTCGACCGTTATCTTTGCTCCGGTATTCTGCGAGTGCTTCTTGGCAACCGATCTCATGAATTCTGTGATCTCGTCCGGATCGTAATCCGGAATTATGCGACAATCCATCCACAATTCGTCATAACCGGGTATCGTGTTGACGTTCCCGACCGTGGCGCAACTTTTCGTGGGTTCGAAGGTAGATTTCGGCGGTCTGAACAGATCGTTCGTCTTACCATATCTTTCAGCAAGCTGGGTAAGAAGGTCGGCAAGGAACATCGTACTGACGCGGTAGGCGTTGATCCCTTTGTCGGGCGTGGACCCGTGGGTCTGCTTACCTTCGACGGTGATCTTCACCCAAAGGAGATGTTTCTCGGCCACGTCTATCATCGAACTGCCTGGACTTCCCCAGTCCGGAACGAATATGACATCGTCCTTGGTGAAATATCTGTTGTCAACGAGATATCCGATCCCCATATCGCTGGTCGTTTCCTCATCTGCGACGAGAGCCAGACCGAGCGAACGTCCGTTGAGTTCGCCCTTCGGGATGAATTTGGCGGCGTATATCGAGGACATTATCGCCTGACCGTTGTCCTCTGTTCCGAGACCGAATATCTTCCCGTCCTTCACGCAGGGATCGAACGGGGGCGTATCCCAATCCTCGAGATCTCCCGGAAGCACGGTATCGAGATGGGCGACGATCCACACGGTCCCCTTTTTCTTTCCGTTCTTCTTTGCAAGGATGTTCGGCCTTTTGATATCCGGATACTGCTTATCCTGAACATCCACCCTCTCCACAGAATCAAAACCGTCGAGGAACGTCATGACCTTGTCCGCACGCTCCCCTTCGCCCTTTCCTCCGTTCATCGGACCTATCGAGGGTACCCTGATCATTGCTGTCATGTCTCTGATCATGTCATCGCGCGAATCCGCGATACTTTGAAGAATACTCTCGAGGCGCATAATCCTCAATGATAGAGTGGATTGATAATCCTTTCTGAGCTAATGGTAATAGAAAAGAGAAATCATGTATGTGTCTGGCACATACATGATATGGAGTTTAACAGCGACGAACTATCATCGTCACTGCGTTTCCGCCGCCGAGACAAAGCGTGCCGAGACCGACCTCTTTGTTGCGGTTCTTGAGAGCGTAAAGGAGCGATGTGAGCTGCCTTGCTCCGGAGCATCCGATCGGGTGCCCGAGAGCGACCGCCCCGCCGTTCACGTTGAATATCTCCCTTGGAACTCCGAGCTCCTTGATGACTGCGCATGACGCCGTCGCGAATGCTTCGTTGTGCTCGAAGAGATCGATGTCATCCATGGTCATCCCGGCCTTTTTGAGGACGTGCTGCGTCGTCGGGATCGGGGCCTCCATTATGAGCTCCGGTTCGACGCCGCGTTCTCCGTAAGCTACGATCGTGGCCAACGGTTTTATTCCGTGCTCTTTGGCGAAGGACGCGGATGCGATGACAAGAGCGGATGCTCCGTCGCTGAGCTGGGAAGAGTTCCCGGCTGTCACTTTTCCGTTCTCTTTGAACGCGGGTTTGAGTTTCGAAAGGATCTCGACCGTCGTGTCCTCCCTGATGCCCTCATCCTTGTCGAAGATTATCTCTTCTTTCTTCTGTTTGATCTTAACCGGAAGGATCTCGTCCTTGAACTGTCCGGTCTTTGTTGCCTTGGCGGCCTTCATATGGCTCTCGTATGAGAGTATGTCGGCATCCTCTCTCGTGATTCCGAACCTGTCGGCAACAATCTCGCCGGTGAATCCCATGTGCCTGTCGCTGAATATATCCCAGAGACCGTCGTATACCATGGAATCCTTGACCGTCTGGTCGTTCATCCTGTATCCGAACCTTGCTCCGGGCATGAGGTACGGCGCACCTGACATGCTCTCCATCCCTCCGGCCACCAAGCAGCTGTACTCGCCGGCCTTTATGGAATCGGCAGCGAGCATCGCGGCCTTCATTCCGGATCCGCAGACCGCGTTGATGGTGAAGGATCCGATCTCCACCGGCAATCCTCCATGGATCGCGGCCTGCCTGGCGGGATTCTGTCCCTGACCGGCCGAGATGACGTTACCCATGATGCATTCATCCACATCCGTGGGTTCTATACCCGCTCTTTTCACGGCCTCTCTGACTACGAGGGCGCCGAGATCCGTGGCCTTGATGTCGGAGAGTGCTTTACCGAATTTTCCGATTGGCGTTCTGTTCGCGCTGAGAATGACAACTTCTTCCATAAGAACCCTCAATGAATCGTGCTATCTTTGTTCTATATATAATGGTGTCGATTATTGTATACGTCTATTGACGAACTCCACCGGCTGCTCCAAACCCATCCTTTTCACGGGTTTAGACAGATGCCGACGTTCCGCCGTTGGCGGTTCATACCACCCCGGAACGATCCAACGCGTCCTTCTCTCGGTGGGAACGTCCTTTGTCTTGGTATGACACTTCTTGCATCTGTACCCCTGCCCCTTTCCGATCGAATCCATCTTCTTTCCGCATAACGGACACGTCGGATTGGATGTTTTGACGATATCGTCGACGGTAGAGACGACATGGAGCTTCTCGACATTCAGCGTATGCATCTTGTCCCTGTATTCTCCGAGCACTTCGATGACGTCGCCGGGGATGAGCTGATCGAAAGCGTATCTGAATTCCTTGGACGGTTCGTATGCCGCGCATGTGACCGTTCCGTACTTCGTCTCGATATCGGTGAACGTATGGCCGCCCTCTATGTGCTTGGCTTTGGAGATCACCGTGCCGGCGATAGAATATGATTGATTGGGAACGAGTTCGTCCGCATCGCGTATTATGTGATCGTCCGTACCCTGATTCGTCAGGAATACGAACCATCTGTCCCTGTTCTCGGTCCTGAGAGTGTCTGCAGCGGCAATGACATCCTCCATGACGTCGCCTCTCAGCCCGTAAAGCACCGGGCACGGAGTGGCCGGGACCATCGCGACCTTGTCGGTCCTGTCCTCCCAGCTGTTGAATGTCGTCGGGAAACCGTGCTCCATATCCCTTATGGAAAGAGGATCGAATCTTCTGAGCGTCCCCCATTTGTCCCTGTCCCTGTAGGCCAAGAGCTCGAATGTGCTGTCATGGGGTGTCCAAGCCAAACCGCACGTTGAACCGATGAGACCTCTTCCGTTGCCGATGGTGAATATATCCGCATTCAATCTTTTCAATTCTGAATCTATTTCGGAGCGTTCCATTATCGTCGTGACGCCTCTTTCGTAGAATGATCTATTCGGACGGGACGAGGCTATTATCCATCCGGGATCCGAATCGTCCTCGTGATGTCTTTCTACCAAAGGTATCAAACGGGACAATATCGCCTTGTGATCCGGTTCTTCATCGGTCGCTTCGT
>CAZXIY010000047.1:0-9661 GCA_964640935.1 uncultured Methanomassiliicoccales archaeon | reverse complement strand
TCATCAACGATATGATAGCGGCCACCCCTGCCGTCATTTTCATGTCCATTCGTATCTCCCCTTTTTTTGCGAGATTTCAGATATCTCGTATGATAATTCGCTCTCACACCTGCATTGTATTTAAAGGGATTCTGTTAGAAAGTGGAGTATATGGGTCATATCCGCACATCATATGATAGTAAAGAATGGAGCCACCGCACCTATCATACGCAGGTGCGGTGGTTTATTTCATCCGAGACGAATGATCAGCGGGAGCCGGTCATGCTTCTGAGGACGGTCTGGAGTATCCCGCCGTTGCGGATGTATTCCAGTTCCGCCGGTACGTCCACGCGGCAGACCGTCCAGAACTCGAGCTTCTTCCCGTCCCTGTGCGCCGTGACCTTCACGTCGCATTTCGGTTCGATGTCATCCGTCTCAAGATCGAAGATCTCCTTTCCGGTGAGACCGAGAGATTCTGCGTTCTGCCCGTCGAGGAACTGCAGCGGTATGATCCCCATGCCTATGAGGTTCGACCTGTGTATCCTTTCGAAGGATTCTGCTATGACGGCCCTGACTCCGAGGAGGAGCGGTCCTTTGGCCGCCCAGTCCCTGGAGCTCCCGGTGCCGTACTCCTTTCCGGCCAATACTATCAGCGGAGTTCTGTCTTCGAGATATCTTCTGGATGTCTCGAAGACGGTGTCAATCTTGTTCTCCGGAACGTAGAGGGACCAGCTCCCCTCGGTACCCGGGGCGAGCTTGTTCCTGAGGCGTATGTTCGCGAACGTCCCGCGCACCATTACCTCGTGATTCGCTCTTCTCGATCCGTATGAGTTGAAGTCCTCGGGTTTCACGCCGAGGGACATGAGGTACCTCCCGGCGTCTGATTTGGCATCGAACGATCCTGCCGGCGATATGTGGTCGGTGGTGATGGAATCGCCCACGTCGACGATCACATGCGCTCTGTCTATGTTCCTGAGGCACGGTTCGTCGTATATGTCATCGAAGAACGGCGGGTTCCTGATGTATGTGCTCTTCTCGTCCCATTTGAAAAGGGCGCCTTTCGGAGCATCTATCGCTTTCCATCTGTCCGAGCCTTCGAAGATGTCCTTGTACTGTGATTTGAACGTCTCTGACGTGACGTACTCCTTCATGACCGATGCGATCTCGTCGTTGGACGGCCAGATATCGGCAAGGAATACGTCCTTCCCCTTGCATTTCCCGAGTGGTTCGTTGAGCATGTCGATGTCGACGCGTCCTGCTATGGAGAATGCGACCACCAGCGGCGGGGATGCGAGGTAGTTGGCCTTCACGTTGGCGTTTATCCTTCCCTCGAAGTTCCTGTTGCTGGATGCGATCGCTGCTGCGACCAGGTCGTTGTCGCGGATCTTCCTGACGATCTCTTTGTCGAGAGGTCCGCTGTTCCCTATGCATGTCATGCACCCGTATCCTGTGACGTTGAATCCCAGCTGTTCGAGATATTTCAGAAGTCCCGAGTTCCTGAGGTACTCGGTGACGACCCTTGATCCCGGGGAGAGCGAGGTCTTGACGTAATCCTTCGGTCTGAGTCCGAGCTCTGCGGCCTTCTTTGCTACGAGTCCGGCGGCGATCATGACCGACGGGTTCGCCGTGTTCGTGCATGAGGTGATAGAGGCTATCGCAAGGAATCCGTCCGCGAGCCCCTCCGCTTCCTTCTTCTCTTTAACGCCGAGCTCGTCGAGAGCGGCCTTGAAGGCGGTCTTCATGTCGCAGAGCGGTATCCTGTCCTGCGGTCTCTTGTATCCCGCGAGGGACGGGAACACGTCGTTCAGGTCGAGTTCCACAATATCGGTGTACTCTGCTTCCCCGTCATACCAGAGCGTCTGCTCCTTTGCGTACCTCTCGATCGTATCGATGTGGTCCTCGCTGCGTCCGGAGAGTCTGAGGTAGTCGATCGTCTTTCCGTCGATGGGGAAGAATCCCATGGTCGCACCGTATTCAGGACCCATGTTGGCGATCGTCGCTCTGTCAGCGAGCTCCAGGTTCTGATATCCGGGCCCGCAGAACTCCACGAACTTTCCTACGACGCCCTTCTTCCTGAGGATCTGCACGATAGTCAGCACGAGGTCGGTAGCGGTGACGCCCGGCCTGAGTTTTCCGGTCAATCTGAATCCTATGACGTCCGGGAGTTTCATATAGCAGGGTTGTCCGAGCATAACGGCCTCGGCCTCGATGCCGCCTACGCCCCAGCCGACGACGCCGAGGCCGTCGATCTGCGTTGTGTGCGAATCTGTTCCGAAGCAGGAATCAGGGTATGCGACGGCGACCCCGTCCTTCTTCGTCACGTGGACCAGCGGCGAAAGGTATTCCAGGTTTACCTGGTGGCAGATGCCCTTTCCCGGCGGTACTGCGCGGAAGTTGTCGAACGTATTCTGGGCCCATTTGAAGAGAGCGTACCTCTCCTTGTTCCTCTGGAACTCGAGCTCCTCGTTCTTCTCCTGTGAGTCGGGCTTGCCGGCGTAATCCACCTGTATCGAGTGGTCTATGACGAGATCCACGGGAACGAGCGGGTTGATGATATTCGGGTCTCCGCCCATGGAATCGACAGCCGCTCTCATTGATGCGAGGTCTACGACAGCCGCTCCGCCGGTGAGGTCCTGGAGCAGGACGCGTGCGGGGATGAAAGGTATCTCGCTGTCGCTGTTCTTCTCGGGATTCCAGGATGCGACGGTCCTCACGTCGTCGTCGGTGATGAGGTGCCCGTCCTTCTGTCTGAGAAGCGACTCGACCAGCACTTTGATCGAGTACGGCATCTTCTTGAGGTCCTTGACCACTCCTTCTTTCTCGAGTTCCCTCAGGCTGAAGTATCTGATCTCGCCCTCGGATGTCTTCATCGTTCTGTCGCATCTGCCGATATCCGTCATTGGAGCAACTCCTTATGATTCGTTATCGTAGTGTTATATTTCAAACTGACCCGAAATAAGAAGCGTTCATCGAATAGGTCAATACGATGATTCGGCCCTCCAGAACGATTCATTATTCATTCATTATTCATTGTCATTGAATCGATGGGCGATTTCATTGGACCGTCAAAATGGGGGTGATTAAAAAAACAGGTCCGCAGTGCAATTGTTGCCATCAGTGCGTACGTCGCGGTCTTCGGACCGGTGACCGCGACAGGATCTGATATCAGTAATCAGTCCCACTCGGAGAAGAGTCTGCCGATCCCCTTCTTCGCTACCGACCAGCACGGTACGCCGCCTATGAGGACGGCGACGTTCACAGCCTCGATGATCTCTTCTTTGGTCGCGCCGTAATTCTTGGCGACCTTCGCCTGCGGATAGACGCAGTCCTCGCACATCCTGACGATGACGCAGGAGAGGGCCATTAACCTCTTGGTCTTCCTGTCGAGATGCCCGTCCTCCGTCATGACCTTGTCCATGTCGCTGAGAAGGTCCATGAATCCGGGATTGAGCTCCTTTATGGCGCTGAGCGTCTCAGGAGCGAAGTTGCCCATTCTGCAGCACATGTCATCGTAAGCTTTGTTTCCGTCCTTTTTGCAAGCCATGATTTTCAATCATATGACATGTTTAAATTGCTATCGGAACTCGCATCGGCGGCATTGTACGATAAACGTGCGAAATCGGTTTTATCCATTGACGCGTACAGGGATGTATGGCAGGCACCGTCACCGACGAAGCGGAATTGAGACTGAAAGAGACGCAGCATAAATTATACAGCGACAAAGTTCCGGTACTCATACTGATCGAAGGACCGGGCGGTTATCTTATGGGCCGTCTGGTGAACAGGGTCATGGCGATGCTGGAGCCCAGAGGCGTCGAATACCACCATTTCAAGCCAGACGTCGAGAGATACGGCGGCCTGATGCTCAGATTCATGGAGACCGCACCGGCCAAAGGCAGGATTTGCCTGTACGACAGGGGCTGGTACAGTCAGATAATAGAGCTGTCGAAGGATCAGGATCGGCACATTGAAAGGGCGATAGAGCTCGAGAGATACATGGCCGATAACGGCGTGATCATCGTGAAGCTCTTCCTGGATATGGACCCAGACAGGATGGGCGAGAACAAGAAGTCCTATTCGAAACAGTCCAATGACAATTGCGGCGATCTGGGGGACGACGCCGCCAAGTACTCCGATTATTCGCCGAAGAAGAGATCGGTGGCATCGATGATAGAGAGGACCGACACGGTCTACGCTCCGTGGGATATCGTCGAAGTGGCCGATTACGACGATACCGTGGAGACCATGGTGATGGACATCCTGAAGAGGTTGGAGCACAGGATGCAGTATCCGCACGTCGGCAGAGGGTCCGAGTCGATGCCGATCTACTGCAATCCGAGAAAGAGCGCGGATCTGACCAAGAGCATGGATAAGGACGAATATCAGGAAAGGCTGGACAAGCTCCAGGTCGATCTCGCTGCTTATCAATGTAAGCTGGCCAAGAGCAACAAATCTCTGGCCATAGTGTTCGAAGGATGGGATGCGGCCGGAAAGGGCGGATCTATAAGACGTCTGACCGCAGATCTGAATCCGAGGGGATACAAGGCCGTATCGGTAGGCGTACCGTCCCAGGAGGAGTATGCTCACACGTACCTATGGAGGTTCTTCGGTAACATACCCAGGACCGGTCGCATCACGATTTTTGACCGCAGCTGGTACGGGAGGATGATGGTGGAGCCGATCGAAGGCTTCTGCACCGAAGAAGAGTACGACAGATCGTCCGAGGAGATCAACCTGTTCGAGATGGCAATGACAGATAACGACGTTATCGTTCTGAAATTCTGGATGGAGATCTCCAAGGAAGAGCAGCTGAATCGTTTCAACGACAGGACAGAGGATCCCATGAAGCAGTGGAAGATCACCGACGACGATTGGCGCAACCGTTCCAAATGGGACGTCTACGAAAAATATGTCGACAGGATGATGGAGCTGACGAATACGCCGTACGCCCCCTGGCACGTAATAGAGTCGGAGGACAAGAGATACGGCCGCATAAAGACCATGGAAACGGTCGTCGACGTTCTGAAGAAGGAATTGTCGCACTGATTCCGTCAAATGACGACATCGACATTCGTCAGATTTATATACCGACAGGCTTAACACGTAGACGTGGCGAATGCACTCGGAGAGAAGATCGCGGGAGAGATAACGCTCTCCTCAGATCCCGGGAAGACGATGAGGAAATGGCGCGAGGAGTTCGGCGTATCGCAGCACCAGCTCGCAGAGGCCATCGGCGTATCGCATTCTGTCATAAGCGATTATGAATCCGGGCGCAGGAAATCCCCCGGAGCGACGATGATAAAGAAGGTCGTCGACGCACTCATCGATATAGACACCGCCGCAGGCTCCCCCACGATATCTAAGTATCTTCCGGAGGAGAAGGTGGAATGCGTCATCGCTATGGATGAGTTCCCCGGCGGCGTAGATATGTCGAGATTCATCAAATGGATCTCCGGTACGAATCTGAATCCGAACGAGTTCCCGCAGAAGAAGGTCTACGGGTACACGATCGTGGATTCGCTGAAGGCGATACTGTCCCTCAGCTCGGCAGATTACACTAAGATATATGGGTGGAGCATCGAAAGGGCGCTCATCTTCACGAACGTCCATTACGGCCGTTCGCCGATGGTCGCCATTCGCGCGCATCCACTCACTCCGGCGCTCGTTGTCTATCAGCGTCCGGATAACACCGACCCGTTGGCCGTGAAACTCGCGGAACTCGAGAAGATACCGCTCGTGACCACGGATCTCGATGTCAAAGAATTGGTAGGCAGGCTCAAAAATCTGAAAGAGAGGATCTAATGGATGTAGGAATAGTCAGCTATGGGGCTTATGTGCCCAGATACAGGATACTTCCCGAGGAGATCGGAAGGGTCTGGGGTGTCGACGGCAAAGCGATGGGAAAAGGGCTGTACATAAATCAGAAATCCGTGCCGTATCCCGACGAGGATGTGGTCACGATCGCGACCGAGGCCGCGAGGAACATGCTCGCGAGGGTGCCGTTCGTCGATCCGGACCAGATCGGAGCAGTGTATGTGGGATCTGAATCCCATCCGTACGCTGTCAAACCGACATCCACTATCGTCGCAGAAGCGATAAGGGCTACGCCGAAGATGACTGCGGCCGACCTCGAATTCGCATGCAAGGCAGGTACCGCGGCCATTCAGATCTGCGCTGGTCTCGTGGGATCGGGCATGGTCAGATACGGTGTTGCGATAGGGTCGGATACGTCGCAGGGAGCTCCCGGGGATGCATTGGAATATTCTGCATCCGCGGGCGGAGCGGCATACCTTATCGGAAGCGAGAGGATCATAGCTAAGATCAACAAGACGCTCAGTTTCACTACGGACACCCCCGACTTCTGGAGAAGAGAGGGTCAGCCGTATCCGAAGCACGGCGGGAGATTCACCGGCGAGCCCGCATATTTCAGGCACATAACGTCGGCGGCGAAGATGCTCATGGAAGAGATGGGCACCAAGCCCGAGGATTACGATTACGCCGTGTTCCACCAGCCGAACGGCAAATTCCCGACAAGGGTGGCCGGCCAGCTCGGATTCACGAACGAACAGATCGAGAGAGGTCTTCTCACGCCGAACATCGGCAACACGTACAGCGGAGCCGTTCCGCTCGGACTCTCCGCGGTATTGGACATATCCAAGCCCGGGGACAGGATATTCGTTGTATCCTATGGTTCGGGTGCAGGGAGCGACGCATTCGATCTCACCGTCACGGATGAGATAAAGAATTTCAAGAGGAGCGCCGCGCCGACCATCGACGCGTTGCTCGAGAACACGATATACCTCGACTACGCGACATATGCGAAGTTCAAGGGAAAGATAGTCATGCCGGAGTGATGAAATGAGGGATGTAGCAATAATAGGGGTCGGAGTCACCAAATTCGGCGAACTCTGGGACAAATCATTCAGGGCGATAGGCATAGAGGCGGGCCTGAGGGCGATAGCCGATGCCAATCTCTCGGGCAACGAGATCGACGGGATGTATGTTGGGAACATGTCCGCGGGCCGTTTCATCAACCAGCAGCATGTGGATGCTCTCGTCGCTGATTATTCGGGTCTCGCGACCAACCACGTCTCATGCACGAGGGTCGAGGCCGGCGGAGCTTCGGGCGGTGTAGCATTCAGAGAAGGCGTCATGGCCGTTGCATCGGGTATGCAGGATACGGTCATAGTTGCTGGAGCAGAGAAGATGACAGATCTCGACGACGCGTCCATAAACTCTGTCTTCGACGCCACAGCAGATGCGGAGTGGGAGGCGTCCATGGGTCTGACATTCGCTTCATTGAACGCGATGATCGCCCAGAGAATGATCCATGACGGCATAGCGACACGCGAGCAGATCGCGTCAATGTCCGTTAACAGCCATGCACACGGGGCGTTGAATCCTAATGCACAATTCAGAAAGGCAGTGCCGATAACAACGGTCCTCGGGGCCGGAATGGTCGCGGACCCGTTGGGCGTGTTCGACTGTGCGCCGATATCCGACGGAGCGGCCGCGGTTGTGCTCTGTCCGCTCGACAAGGCCAAGAAGCATACGGATTCTTACGTGAAGGTGTCCGCTGTGACGCAGACCAGCGATACGCTCGCCCTGTTCCAGAGGAACACTATAACGTCATTCGGAGCGACCGTCGCGGCCGCGAAGAAGGCATACGAGATCGCAGGCATCGGTCCTAAAGACATAGATGTCGCAGAGGTGCATGACAACTACACCGAAGCGGGGATAATGGCACTCGAGGATCTCGGGTTCTTCGCCAGGGGAACGGCCGGCCAGGCCGTTCTCGACGGAGAGGTCACTCTCGGCGGCGGAAGACTTACCGTGAACACATCCGGCGGTCTCAAGGCCAGGGGCCATCCGACCGGAGCCACAGGTGTGGCTCAGATAGCCGAGATCGTGGACCAGCTCAGAGGAAGAGCGGATAAGAGGCAGGTCAAGAATGCCAAATACGGTCTCGCTCAGAATGTCGGCGGTACCGGTTCGGCCGTGACCGTCAGCATATTGGAGGCGATCTGATGTCAACGGTAGCTAAAGAGTGGAGGGAGATTCCCGGAAGATACAATCTCGAGGGATCCAAGTGCCCTGTGTGCGGAAAGCTCTATTTCCCCAAGAGGTCGCTTTGTCCGCATTGCCGCAGAGCCAGCATTGGTAAGATGCAGGACTATGACGTGTGCAGAGAAGGCGAGATCTATACCTACTCGGTCATCCACGAGGCACCCGACTGCAACGCGAGGATCAAACCATATGTCGTAGCACTTGTCAAGACCAACGACGGTGTGATGATCGCAACGCAGATCGCGGATGTCGATCCCGGGGATGTCAGCATCGGCATGCGTGTCCGCGCTGTCCTCCGTAAGCTCGACGCCGACGGGGCAGCCGGTGTGATCCACTACGGATTCAAGTTCGTGCCTATAAGGTGAAATCAATCCCGGACGGGCATCGCCCGTCCGGTGTCTTTCAAACAATTTGATCGGGCATCTGCCCGGGATCTTTCAATAATTCCATCCGACGTAATCCGCCGAAGCATCTCTTGTGATGCTGTATTTAACGCCGACCTTATCAAGTTCTTTGCAGAACCCGTCGAACAGTTCCCTGCTGTTACCGTTCGAGAGGGATTTGAACGTCATGATGTTATTCCCGGCAACTATCTCCATGAGCCAGGGTATGGGGCGCTGATCTACATGGTTCTGCATTCTGACCATATACCTGTTCAGCGGTCCGAAATCGTCCAAACGCATGTAACTTACGATGAATGTTGTAGCATGGATGTTGCTGGAGACCATATACTGGGTCAGCTGTTTCTTCTTTTCGAACGAATCCTGTTGGCATATCATTTCGTAGAAGAGCAGCGTGTTGTTGACATAGCCTCTGAGTTTCTTGTCACCCATCATTTCATCTTTTTTCTTCCTGAGATCGGATATGACCTCACCGGTGGCAAAATCCTTCACGCCCTCCGGGAAGTCCAGATTGAGAAGGGGGAGCATACTGTAGTGGCTGTTCGGAACCCCCAGGAATTTTTTGATCTGAGCTGTGATTCCTCCGACGATCATCCTATCGTCGCCTTCCGGACGGTAGCTCTCGGCGACATTGGCCATAAGTGCAGATATCGCAAGGCTGGGAGTTGCGTTTATGGATTTAGCGTAATTGATGAAATCGCTCTCCTTGACGCAGAGCATATCGCATGTCTCCATGGAGCCGGATTGTGTCTCCATCGGGATGCAGAAGACCTTGCTGGGGTCGAAGCAGACATAATCGCCGGCGTTCTCGAATTTCTCGTCGGGTATAAGTTCACTCCATTCGCAATCTTTGCATTCATCCCCGTCCTCGAAGAGATCGATGAGCTTCGGATCCACCGTGTCAGGATGTTTCAGTATGAAGTAACGGCAGATCATCGAGCGGGCAAAGATCATCATACCGCCTCCGTCGGACAGTCCGTGGAAGCAGTGGAATTCGATGTCGCAGCCGTTCACATATGCATACCAGAGGTAGTCGTTCGTCTCAGGACCCCAACATGATGGAAGTTTAGATCCGACTGGCATATTCTCGTTATCATTGCGGACCAGAGTATATTCTTCGTCTGATAATTTCACTTTGACGGCGAAATACGGGTACCTGGGAAGCGTCAATTCTGCAGCTTTGCGAAAAAGCTTCACGTCTATCGGTTCGGTGA
>CAZXIY010000046.1:0-9702 GCA_964640935.1 uncultured Methanomassiliicoccales archaeon | reverse complement strand
GTGTTGAGCGGGATGTATATCGTGGCCGTTCCGCTGGAGTTGCTGAGGAAGCTGAGCTCGTATGTGAATGACGCGCCATCCTTGGTGATCGTTCCGTTGACGGTCAGAGGCATGTACTGCATCTTGTACGTCGAGGAATACCAATAGGTGTTGACGGTGATCTTACGTGCAGCCTCCATCGTTATGTCCAGAGTGATTGCGTTGCTCTCGGCGTTGACGTTGTCCGCTTTGACCTCGTACGAACCGATGTAGACGTTGCTGCTGCCGTTGTTGGCGTATATCGTGTACGTTCCTGCGGGCAGGAGTATCTGATATTTGCCGTCGGAATCGGCTGTGACACAGGCCATCTTGCTGGAATTAGCCGAGTCCGCGAACACGATCGTTCCCGTGACGGCCGTTCCGGAAGAGTTCTTCAGCGTTCCGCTGACGAGGTATCCGATCTCGCCTGTGACGTTGGTCGTTGCCGACATCACGGACCAGTAGACCTTGGACGTTCCGCTTACCATTCCGTCAACGGCGTATATGGAGTATTTCGCACCGCCGGCAGTTCCGGTCGGGAGCTTGACGCTGATGTCCCCTGCTCCAGTGGATACAGAGTTCTGATACGAACCCCCGTATATGGAGGCCATCTGGCCCTTGGGGAGACCTTTCACATCCACCGTTGTCGAAGACACCGCGGTCACCGTGGCCGTCTCCTTGTCATCCGCATCCACATCGATGGATGCCGCGGATGTCGTGTATCCGGTCGTGCCGATGCCGTATCTGTATGTTCCGGGGGTGACCGATATAGCGACCTTTCCGTCGCTGTCGGTCGTTCCGGTGAATACGGCTCCGCTGTCAACGTTCGTCAGAGTTACGCTCACTTCCGGGAGCAGGACACCGACGTCGTTCTTCAGAGTGACAGTGATCGTTGCAGAATCGAGAGTGATCTCGAGTCCGACGTTGCTGCCCACCGCTGTAAGGTACGATGTTGTAGCGTATGTTATCTTGCCGTCCTGGGACGTTACCGTGATGGTGTACGTGTCAGGAACGAGCGTGAGACTGAATGCCTTTGCGACTGTGGTCACATGGTACGTCTCGCCCAATGCGGTTCCCTTCAACGTGATGTTGAGTTCCCCGAGGGTAGAGTCGGCCGTTGTGAGCGTTCCGCTCAGCGTAGTCTTGGGCACAGCCACATTGATGACCGTGTTGGTCCCGTCGAATTTCACCGACTTGATCGTGCTTCCGCCCGTGAGCGAGGTCGAACCTGCAGAGTACACTATGGTGTCGCCGATGTTGGCAAGCACCGAGTATGAACCGTCGACCCCTGTGAACGTCGTTGCACGCTGGACGCCTTCGCCGTCGAACACTGCGACGCGAACGCCTTCCATGATGTTGCCGTCAGAGTCTGTAACGTTACCCGTGACAACGGTCTTCTCGTTGTTGTTGACGTATTTCATCGTCACCGGCAATCCGCTGAGGTAGTTGATCAGTCCGCCGTCGACATCCTGTTTGGACACCGCGTCGTTGTAAAGCATCTTGACCCAGCCGCTGGATGAGACTGTAGCCTTGTCATCAGGGTTGTACATAACATACCAGTGATCGTAATCGACCTCGTAGTTGCTCAGGCCGTATCCGGGCGTCGCCTTGTACGTTCCGTCGCTCAGAGAGAGTGCGGAGATGTACTGGAGAGCGGCGTATGTTCCGGTGAATCCTGCCTCTGTGGGCGACATACCTATGTATGTCCTCCAAAGGAGCGTGTTGTACATTGCGTCGGTGTATCCGTACAGGCCGTAGTACTGTGTGACGGTGTCGATCTTCAGGAACTGCGAGACCGTTCCGTAGGAATCGGCGAGGCTGTATCCGTTGAGGTAAGACATCGTCGCGAAGACAGAGCTGTATCCGTAGTACATCGGGAACATGTTCCCGGTCACCATGAAGTACGAGATGTCCTTGCCGCAAGCGGTGGACATGGCCTCGTACATCTCGGATATCTCGTATCCGGAGTAGTTGTCCGTGAGCAGCGTCTTGACATAGATGTATGTCACATTCTCGTCCGAGATGCCGGTCGAGAGGACGCCGTATTTTGTGGTATCATTGAGCATGCTCTCCTTGTACTGGGACGGGTTCTCGAACGCATTCTTGATATCGTTGAATATCGACTCGCTCATTCCCTTCTCGTAGAGGACGGCCTTGCTCTTCTCGAGACCGTAATACTGCATCAGATAGATCAGCATGGCCGCGGTCGAAGAACCGTCGGAACCGTTGGACAGCAGGATGTTCGCCATTGCGGACGAGCCGTTGCCGCTGCTGTCGACGATAACGTCGAAGTTTCCGAACGTTGCCGCATCGTAGGCATAGTCTATCCATGTCACCAATGCGCCGTCCTTGTCCACGCCGTTATACGAGGAGAACACCGGGTTGACCTTCCAGTCGCCATCCGTCTTGATGTAGTATCCGACGGATCCGAGCATATCCTTCTGGAAGAGATCATCCATCTGGTCGTTGTATTTCGACTCGTTGTTGGTAGATGTGCTGCCGTCTATGGCGTACATCGCGTTCGGCGCGCATATCAGGAGCAGAACGACCAGTACGGACACGAACGGAATCGGCTTGAACAGTCTCTTCCAGACGCTTTTAATGTCCGCACCCTTGAACGATGCGAAGTACGCCTTGAAGTCGACCTTCTTGAACAGCCAGACTATGACTGCCGCGAAGCCTATGGCGAACGCAGGCGCAAAGACCGTAGCGTAGGCGCTGGACTTGATCGCGAAGTACATACAGGCTATCATCCAGACTATCGTGAACACGTACGGTATAGATCCGAGGTTCTTAGGCGACTTGTACAGCATATACGCAACGGCGACGAGACCGAACCACATCGTCAGGAATCCGAAGTCCACCGCAAGGGTGGAGAGCGAAACGGATGACGACGACATCAGAGATGCGAACGTTCCGACGTAATAGCTGTTGCCGGCCACGATGGCGCTGAAGTACGACGGCGAGAAGAAATAAAGGAGCACGAAGACGACTGCGAGCGCTATTACGATAACGGGCAGTGTGAGTGTCCACGGTTTCTTCTGCGTGAACGCGAATATCATGCAGACCGCGACCGCCATCAGAGATGCGATGAGAACGCCGGAGAATACGGCATCCCAAAGCCCCATGAGGATGTAATACGGTGCTGCAGCCAGTACGCCGATCAGGATCGGTATCGCGAAGAACAGCATGGTGGGCCTGATGTCCTTTCCTCTGAAACGGTCGAGGAGGGCGAAGACCGCCATTGCGGCGATCATGACCACGACGACCGAACGGAATCCGTTCCACGAGTAGGCGATGATCGCAAGGAGCACACCGGAGATCAGAGCGTATTTCATTGCCGCTTTGTTGGCCTTGTATGCTTCCCCGACCTTGCCGTCGATGGATGTATCGTTGTTGAGGAGCTTGACACCCTTGACCATGAAGTATGACAGGATGATGAACATGAATGCGATGAATGCTATCTCTGTTCCGTTGGAGAATACTGTCTGACTTATTACGACAGGACAGAAGGCGAGGAACAGTGCGGAAAGATATCCTGCGGTCTTGCTGTTCAGCAATTCCTTTCCGAGGTAATACATGGCGACGCAGGAGAGCGTGCCGAATATGACCGCGGACCATGCCAGAACGGCCTGTGACGCGGATACGGCACTCATGCCGCATGCCTTTCCGATCATCGCGAACGCTGCAAGGACCAAGTCCATGAGCGGCGGGTTCATGTTAGTGGAACCGAAGGGGTAAAACAACGAACCGTCAACACCGAAAAGGCTGCCGGCCGTTACGATCTCAGTGATCGTGTGCAGGTGCTCGGAAGCAGTTGTGCCTCCAGATAGCGCAAAATCACTACCAGCCGATTCGCCGTAGGCAAAGAATATCCTCAGGAAAAATGCCACAAGGATAATCATTGACATAGCGATGATCGGGCGCTGGTTGTTCTTCAACCATTCCTTCCGGTCCTTTTTCTGACCGGATTTATCCCCAGATTCCTGGGGATTGCTCGATTTCAAGCCAATTTTTCGCATTCTAGATTCTCCGCTCTGTAGAATGGCTAGCGATTGCACAATCTATATAAATAGGTTTACGGGCGCACGCGTCGCGTTACTTGCGTGCTATAATAAATAAAAAGAAAGGCGGGATTGGAAATCCCGCCGTATCAGAGAACGGATTCGATCTCTTTGCCTATCGATAACGCGACCGACCTGGGGTCCTCTGCCTTGTAGATAGAACGTCCCACGATGACGTAATCGGCTCCGGCCTCTATGGCCGATGCGGCAGAACCGCCCTGGGCGCCTACGCCGGGCGAGAGGATCTTCCTGTTGCCGACTATGTGCCTTATGGCCGCGATCTTCTCGGGACGCGTCGCCGGAGCGATGAATCCCGATGCTCCGCATCTTACGCCGAGTTCGGCCATCTGCAATGCGTGAAGAGCCGTGAACGTCTTTCCGCCCGGATGGCTCATCTCTGTGACGGCATAGATCTCCGCTTTTCCGGCAGCTTCCACGGCCGCGACCATGGAATCCTCCCCGGTGAATGCATGGACTATAACCGCGGATGCTCCTCTCTGGACGGCATTCGAGACTATGAGCGTCACCGTATTCGGTATATCAGCCACCTTGAAATCGCATATGACGTCGGTTATCTCGGAGAGCTTCGTTATCATCTCCGGTCCGGCGGTTAGAATTAGAGGCCAATTGATCTTAACTGCGTCTATGCAATCTGCGACCTCCCCGACCACACCGAGGGCCTTTTCCCTGTCGGTCTCGTCGAGGGCCAATACGATTCTGGTGTCCTTCTTCATCATATCGCCTCGGCATGATACCCGCGAGCATTATTAAATGTCTTGCCGATGGAGGTCCGATGATCATCGAACATCACGATTGCGGATCGGCAAACAGAGGCCCGTTGGCCAAAGGGTGCCAGCACTGCGTTAAGGGCGGCAAGATGGTACTTTTCGTCACAGGCAGGTGCGACACGGGATGCTTCTACTGCCCCGTATCGGCCGAGAAGAAAGGAAAGGACGTCGTATACGCCAATGAAAGGAAGATATCCAGCATGGACGAGATCATCGAAGAGGCCGAGCAGATGGACGCCACCGGCACCGGGATCACCGGCGGCGATCCCCTGATGAATATGGAACGCACGGTCTCGGCCATCAAACTGCTGAAAGGACATTTCGGAAAGGAACATCACATACATCTCTACACTTCGACCATGGATGCCGTTAAGGTATCCGAACTTGCGGATGCCGGTCTGGACGAGATACGCTTCCATCCGTCCGAGAAGATATGGGGCAGCATGGAAAAAACGGAACTCGCCGAGATCGCCAAGATGCCGCTGGACGTGGGGATCGAGGTCCCCGCTCTTCCGGGACATCACGACGACCTGTCCGAGCTCATATCGTATGCCGCATCCGTCGGGATAAAATTCGTGAATCTCAACGAATTGGAATTCTCCGAGAGTAACTGGGACATGATGGAACGCATGAATTACGGAATAAAGGACGAGCTGTCCTCCGCCGTGGACGGTTCCGAAGAGATCGGCATGACCGCAGTGGAAGAGCATGACGAGATCCCCGTGCATTTCTGTTCGTCGTCGTTCAAGGACGGCGTCCAGCTGAGGAACAGACTCGTCAGGATGGCCGATCACAACGCAGAGGAGTATGATGTTGTGACAGAGGACGGGACGATATTGAGAGGCCTGGCGTATCCGGATGATCTGGACGCCGCCATATCCATCCTCAAAGAAAAATACGATGTGCCAGACGAACTTATTCATAAAGACTCCGACAAGAAGAGGCTCGAGGTCGCATCGTGGGTCCTGGAAGAATTGGCAGATGAATTGCCGTTCAAATGCTACATATCGGAGCAGTATCCTACAGCCGACCATCTCGAGGTCGAGCGCACGCCGCTCAACTGAACAGAATAAAAGAAGTGTGAGGGAAGTGGTTTGGCATTCCCCGAAGGGAATGACCGATCGCGGGGATTGTTCGATCAGTCCACGCTTATGCTCTGGATCTCGTGATGCCTGTTGACGATGTCTCTGGCTATGCGAAGATTCTTTCCCGATTTACCGATCGCCCTGCCTTTCAGCTTGGGGTCGACGGTGACCGTGGCATGCGTGATGTTACCGCGCTGCTCGATCTCGACCTTCTGGGGATCGTATATGTGGAACACGTTCATTACGAACTGTGCGGGATCGTCGGAGTATTCGACGACCTGAATGTTCTTCCCGGTCATCTCTTTGAGCTTGATCACATGCTCGCCCTTCCTTCCGACCGCAGTGTTCCCCTGTCCTTTCTCGACCACGAACACGAGTTTCTCCTCGGTGTCCATGCAGTCGATGACATTTGTCTTTGTCAGTCCCTCAAATAGCGATATGTATCTGAGGGTATCCTCGGTAAGTACGATATCAGCGGACATATTCTCACAGCGTTAAGATGTTGGAGGTACCCTTGTCGATCACCGCGAGCGCGGAAACCGAGAACGGCTTACCACAGAGGGCGCCCAACTCCATGTTGTTGCCCTCGTAGACGTGTACCTTCACGCCGATTTCTTTTCCAGTGAGCGATGCGCTGGGGCAGTTCCTGGCCAATATGACCATCTGGGCCTTTCCGGCCTTGACCGCTTTCTCTGTCTGATCCACTCCGAACTCCACATCTCCTGTGGTGATCGCAGCCTTCAATGCTTTGCTTATGTCTATCATTCTTTATCCCCCTTTTTGGGTTTTGGTGTGTAAATAAGGTTTACAGCGCCGGTACCGAGTGTGACCGGCTGACCGACTATGATGTTTTCCGCCACTCCTTCGAGATGATCCACCTCTCCGTTCATGGCCGCGTGCAGCAGGTGCGGCGTTGTGATCTCGAATGCCGCCCTTGCGAGTACGCTCGTCTTCCTTCCGGAAATTCCGTGCCTGCCGATGGCCTTGACGTAACCGTCGTTGGTCATCAGGTCCGCTACGAGCATGATGTGCCTTATGTCAACGTTGAGACCTGCCTCGGAAAGTGTTCCCCAGGCCTCGTTGATGATCGAGTTCCTTGCGGCCTCGATACCGAGGACATCCGCTACCTCGAGGATGCTGTTGGTCATTACCTTCCCGGCATCGACGCCGGTGACCTTCAGGACCTCTTTGAGGTTGCTTCCTTCCGTTATGATCTTCCAGGTCGAACCGGTCTTGCTGAGAACGGCCCTTGTGATCCCGTCTATTCCTTTGATCTTCGCGCCTTTGACAGCGTCGTAGATCTGCTGGAGCTTCTTGTACGAAGGCTCGTCCGACGTCACTATGATGTCGTAGTCCTTGACCTCTACGAGACCGCGGAGGATCTTGACCTTGTTGAGCCTCTCGACTATGTTGTCCATGGTCACGCCGCGATCGTCCATCTTGCGCGCATCGGGTTTGATGACGAGTCTCATGTTCGTTATGTCCGTCTCGACGACGGCCACGTTCAGGAGCATGGTCATCTCTATCTCGTACGACACATGGCGTGCGACGCTCTCATCCTCGGCCGCGAGGCCCATGAGCGGGATGTCCATCGAAGGCGTACTCGGTACGCGCCTCGCATCGACTATCTCGATCAGCCTCGGCAGACCCTGTGTAACGTTGATGTTCGCGACACCCGCGTAGTGGAAGGTACGCATGTTCATCTGCGTACCGGGCTCTCCTATGGACTGGGCGGCCATGATACCGGCCGACTCGTTGGGGTCCATGAGGTGCTTCTGATACATCTGCGACGCGAGTGTCACGAGCTTTGTGTACACATCGTCGTCGAGATTCGAGCTCTTCATACGGGCGGCGATATCGACCACGACCTTCAGCGGAAGGGTGATGTTCTCCCTCTTGCACGCGTCGAGGAGCCTATTCTCCTCTTTGGTGTACTGATGGGGGTTGCTCACCTGCTCCATGCGCTCCACGACGACCTCTTCCACGGCCGCGGCCTTGGATCTGGTCGAGGATGCTTTCGACGGACGCTTCCCGATCTTGGTTATGGCGTCCGCGGCCTCTGCCTCGTCGATACCGAGAGCTACGAGCTCCGATACACCGGCATCGCTTATCGCTTTGAGAGTGTTGTATTTCGTAAGGAGCAGCTCTGCTGTCTCTTCTTTGATATTCCTGCTGAGCAGGGCATTCATGGTGTCTTTCTTAGCCATTTCACTCACTCTCGTAGTCGGTTTCATCAGTCTCGTCGTCGGACTCGAATTCTGAACCTTCCTCTTCGGTGTATTCCATCTCGTCCTTCTCGCGGGCTCCGTAGTCCTCTCCGACATCCTTGGTGTCGAGGTGCAGGAGCTTGTCCGCGTTGTCTCCGAGGACCTCTGTGAAGAGGTCGTCGATGTCGATCGTCTTTCCCTGTACGGCCCTGCACGGATCGCATCCGTCCTCTCCGTACTTGAACTGGATTATGGTCCCCGCCGTGTTCCTGACGGAACCGTCGGCGGTGAGCTTCAGATCCTCCAGAGCGGAGATGAGCCTTCTCTGCATGTATCCGGACCTGGATGTCCTGACGGCGGTATCGACCAGTCCTTCCCTTCCTCCCATTGCGTGGAAGAAGAACTCCGTGGGCGACAGACCCGTCTTGTACGAGTGCGTGACGAATCCCCTCGCATATGCGCCGAGATCGCCTTTCTTGAAGTGGGGCAGTGTCCTGTCCCAGTATCCTCTTGCGAGCCTCTCACCACGGACAGCCTGCTGTCCGACGCAACCGGCCATCTGCGAAAGGTTCAGCATGGAACCTCTTGCTCCGGCCTTGGCCATGATGACTGCGGGGTTCTGCATACCGAGGTGCTTACCTGCTATGCGTCCTGCCTCATCACGGGCCTCTCCGAGGATCTTCATGACGTTGACCTCGAGGGTCTCCCTGAGCGAACGTCCGGGCATCTGGTCGAGCGTTCCGTCCTGATACGACTGGACGAATTCGCTCACTTTGCTGATGCATTCCTGGTTGAAGTTGGAGATCTGGAGTTTTGCCTCGTCGGGTATGTCCTCATCGTCGATACCTGTGCTGAACCCGTGGTTCATAATAGAACCGAGGGCGACCCTGGTGACCTCGTTGATGAACTGGCATGCCCTGTCCGAGCCGTAGTCACGAGCGATGCGGTCGAGGATCTTTCCTTTGCTGTTACCGATCGCTTTCACGTCGATGGTACCGCACTGGAGCTGTCCGTCGCGTATCTTGACGTACGCGTCGTACTCGCACTTCTCTTTCTTACAGACGGTGCATCCCTGGCAGATCGACGCTTTGAACGTGACCCTGAAGTCATCCGGGAGGACTATCGAGAAGAGCTGTCTTCCCGTCCAGTACTCCTTCCCGTTCTCGTCTATGAACGGCTCCGGGATCTTGATGTTATCAAGCTTCGACAGGATGTTCATGGCCTGCAGCCTTGTGAACTTCGGGTTGTTGTGCGTAAGGAAGTACGCTCCGGTGATATGATCGTGGATCGCACCTATTATCGGTCCGCCGTACCTGGGCGAGAGGATGTTCTCCTGGACCTGCATGAGTATGCGTGCTTCCGCGCGCGCCTCCTCGCTCTGCAGGACATGGAGGTTCATCTCATCACCGTCGAAGTCGGCGTTGTAAGGCGGACAGTCGCAGAGGTTGAATCTGAACGTGCGGCCTTCCATCACTTTGACGCGGTGGGCCATCATGGACATCCTGTGCAGCGAAGGCTGCCTGTTGAACAGGACGACGTC
>CAZXIY010000045.1:0-9770 GCA_964640935.1 uncultured Methanomassiliicoccales archaeon | reverse complement strand
CAATCTCATGGTGACTGCATTGCGTAACGGATTTAACTTGATTGCTCGGTACGTACCGTCATGCGAATGGACGAGATGACGACCGAGGAATTCCGTGCCGCGGTGTCGAAGGACCCTGTGATCATAGTCCCCATGGGCGGGACAGAGGCCCACGGACCGCATCTTCCGCTGGGGTCGGACACGTTCCAGCCGGAGTACATTGCCGAGAAGGTATCGGAGTCGGTGGAAGGCGTCATCGTGGCACCTACCATGCCTTACGGACAGCATTCGTCCATGAGAGCGTTCGCCGGGACGGTCACGCTCTCGTTCGACACGCTGCGGTCGTTCGTCCGCGACATACTGTCGTCGCTCTCCGAGAGCGGCGTGAAGAAGATAGTCCTGATAAGCGGACATGCGGGGAATTCCCATCTCTGTGCGATCACCGAGGCCTGCAGGGAGTTCGTAAGGGACAACGACGTGAGCGTGATGTTCTTCTCCGATTATTTCATAGCGGAAGAATATGAGAAGTGCCAGATAGACGGGGACGGTCATGCGGGAATGGTAGAGACGTCCCGTGTGATGGATATCCGTCCCGAGCTCGTGAAAGACATCCGCCCGGTCGGAAAGTTCAGAGGATGCGGATATATGGTCCTCCCGGATGCCAGCGAGTGCTTCCCGGACATGATGCAGGGGGACACCCGCGGAGCATCCGCGGCATTCGGAAAAGAGATAAATGACTTCGTCATCACGCGGGTGGCCGATATGATAAGGAGAGATTTCTGATGACCGACCTGAACCTCAAGAAGATAGTCGCGGAGAGAGCTGTTGACGATTACGTGAAGGACGGCATGACCGTCGGACTCGGGACCGGATCGACGGCGTATTATGCGATAAAGAGGGTCGGGAAATTGGTCGCGGACGGCATGGATCTCACGTGCGTGGCAACATCCGTTCAGAGCGAGAATCTCGCCAGGGAATGCGGCATAAAGGTCGTGGATCTCGACGATGTGGATCACATCGATGTCACCATCGACGGTGCCGACGAGGTCGATCCCGACATGCAGCTCATAAAAGGACTCGGCGGAGCGCTCCTGAGAGAGAAGATGGTCGCCGCCGCATCTGCGAAAGAGATCATCATCGTCGACGAATCGAAGAAGGTCGCCGTTCTGGGAACGAAGGCACCGCTGCCGGTCGAGGTGGTCAGGTTCGGCTACAAGAAGACGAAGTTCGCGCTGGAGAGGCAGGGATGCAAAGCAACCCTCAGGATGAACGGCGGCGAGCCGTTCATAACGGACAGCGGGAACTACATATACGACTGCAGATTCGATTCAATAGGCAGTCCTTTCTTCCTGGAATCCAGGATAGACGTCACGCCCGGAGTGGTGGAGAACGGCCTGTTCCTGAACACCGCCACGACCGTGCTGGTGTCCGCCGCCGACGGAAGCATCGAGAAGATCGGCGAATGAGCATCCGCCAACACATCCTTTCTTTACTTATAGTATAGAAGGGAAGTGTCGAAGGTAATGCTTTTTATATGACCTCGATATTAGGCAACTTTCACATATTAACGGGTGAATCAAATGAAAATGCCCAGGACGATCAAAACATATTGCCCTTATTGCAAGACCCACACCATGCATGATGTGGAAAGGGTCAAGAAAAAGAAGGCAAGCGAACTGAAATGGGGTCAGAGGAGATTCAGAAGGGTCACCGCCGGTTACGGAGGTTTCCCGAGGCCAAAGCCTGAAGGAAGAGAGAAGCCCACAAAAAGGGTCAACATCAGGTACAGATGCACACAGTGCAAAAAGGCCCATCTCACAGCTTGCATAAGAGCGAAGAAGTTCGAACTCACGGAGTGATCTCATGGTTAACGATTTCATCAAGATCAAATGCGCGGACTGCGGAAACGAGCAGATAACATTCAAAAAGGCGGCAACCACCGTCACCTGCCACGTCTGCGGCGCAACTCTCGTCAAGCCGAAGGGCGGAAACGGCGAGATAAAGGGCGAAGTGCTTGAGGTAGTCGGCTGATGTCGCGTCCCAAAGGCTTCCCCGAGAACGGAGAACTTGTGGTATGCTCGGTCACGAGCGTCAAGAACTTCGGTGCATTCGTCACCCTCGACGAGTACGATAACAAAGAGGGCTTCGTGCATGTAAGGGACATAGCCTCGGGTTGGGTCAAGTACATCAGAGACTTCATCAGAGAAGGGCAGAAGGTAGTCTGCAAGGTCCTGGGCGTAGATTCATCCAAAGGTCACATCGACCTTTCCCTTAAATCCGTCAACGACCACCAGAGGAGAGAAAAGATCCAACAGTGGAAGAACGAGAAGAAAGCCGAGAAGCTCATGGAGATCGTGGCTGAAAGACTCTCTATCTCGATTGACGACGCTTATGACAAGTTCGGCAACGAACTCGTCGAGAATTATGAAACCCTTTACAATGCCTTCGAGAGCGTAGTGGCGGGCCCCGAGGATTTCCGCGGGGAGAACCAGGGCGACTGGGTGGAGAAATTCATCGAGGTCGCTGCGGAGAACGTCACACCCCCATTCGTCGAGATCGACGGTATCCTCGAGATGAGGTCCAACGAGCCCGACGGCGTGGATGATATCAAGAAGGCACTGCTCGCAGGTCTCGATGCGGCGGACGGTTCGGATGTAGAGATAACATCCGTCGGATCGCCGAGATACAGAGTGGTCATCACGGCTGACGAGTACAAGGCGGCCGAAGATGTCATGAAGAGGGTATCGGCAGCGGCCATAAAGTCGCTCACCGATGCCGGCGGAGAAGCAATTCTAAAACGCGAGAGCAAGTGAGGTACGCTTCATGAGGTCCTTCCTTAGGAGGTGTCCCGCTTGCGGATTTTATTCGACCAAAGGGACGTGCCCCGAATGCGGTGGATCCACCGTTTCGGCACATCCCATAAGATTTTCGCCTGACGACAGATATGGCGCGTACAGGCGCAAGAGCATAATAGAGGAGTATGGGGAGAATGGTAGATACAACGATAAGAATTGATCATATGCCAGACCTCAAAAGACCTATCCTCATCGAAGGTCTTCCCGGAGTGGGCAATGTCGGCAAGATCGCAGTCGATTTCCTTTGCGATGCCCTCAAGGCAGTGAAGTTCGGAACGATCTATTCCGAGAACTTCCCTCCGCAGGTGACGCTTGACGATCAGTGCGTCATACAGCCGGCCTGCAACGAGCTCTATTATATCAAAGATCTGAACGGACGCGATGTCATCTTCCTCAGAGGGGACTGCCAGGGCTCCACGCCGGAAGGGCAGTATATCATCTGCGAGGATGTCACGACAGAGGTCCTTCTCAAACTCGATGTTTCTTACATTTACACACTGGGCGGCTACGGCACGGGGGCGATGGTCGACACGCCGCGTGTGCTCGGAGCAGTATCAGACGCCAAGCTCAAGACGAAGCTCGAAGAGCACGGGGTCGTGTTCTCACCCGGAGAACCTGCTGCCGGCATAGTCGGAGCGAGTGCGCTGTTCATCATGTTCGGCAAGATGTACGGTATCGATTCGGCCTGTCTCATGGGCGAGACATCAGGTTATTTCGTGGATCACAAGAGCGCCGCAGCGGTGCTGCAGGTCCTCGAATCGATACTCGGAGTGACGCTCGACAAGAAGGATCTCGAGGAGAAATCCCATCAGATCGACGAGCTCACCGCTAAGGTAAAGGAGTACGAGGTCTCTCAGGACAATCAGGACCTCGGCTACATCGGCTGATCGGATCCGTCGGAGGACCCATGGACGCGAAATATGTCATCAGCAAGACGGCATTCTATCTTGCGATAGTCGGTTCCATAGTTGTATTCACGATGGTATTCGGCGAGCAGAACGTGCTCGTCGGCGTCACGATAGCCATGGCGGCCCTCATGATGCTCGCCATCGACATGAGCGCCAGGCCGGTGAAGAGCTTCGCCGTGGTGCTGGCACTTAACATGTCGTTGGGCGTGGGTTCGTTCGTCGCCCTTCTGAATCCGTGGCTCGGTCTCGTCGTGAACTTCGCTGTCGTGTTCGGTATAACGTACACGACGATGCATGACCTCAGGTCCCCGATGTACTTCCCGTTCATTTTGGGATATGTGTTCATCCTCTCGATGCCCGTCGAAGGGCAGATGCTGTACCTTCGTTTTGCCGGTCTCGCGATAGGTTCGGTGGCGATCGTCCTTCTCAACGTGATCGTCAACCGCAAGAAGTACAAGACCACCTGCCACTCATCCATTTCCAGTCTCTTCGCCGATGTGAAGGCGATAACCGAGAAGAAGATCTCCGGAGAGGAGATCGACCTCGACGTTCTGAGGAAGAAGTGCTCGGCCATCGATTCCGTGATGAGCGACAGGCTGAAGTACCACTACAAGAGCACGCCCGGCAACAGATCGGTCATAAGCCTCGCATCATCCATAGAGGAACTGGGACGTACGATAGCGAGAGCGGATCATTCTGAATCCGATCTGAAGGACCTTGCCGTGCTCATAGGACGCATGTCCGATTACGAGGACGGCAAATGCACGCTGGACGAGATGCATTCCGACATCGATACATTCGTTGATTCCCACAGATCGATGGACAGCCATGTTGTGTCGTGCCTCCGCGTCATCGATTACGAGCTGATGCAGATCTCGGTCGCAGATGATTCGGCTGCCGACAGCAGCGGCGACAAGATCCCGGAGAGTTTCAGATTCAAGACGCTTCTCAAAGAGAACATAAACAAGAACTCCGTGAAGTTCACGTTCGCGTTCCGTCTGGCACTTCTCATAGCCGCATGGGAGTTCGTCGCCGATTACTTCAATATCGCAGATGCCAAGTGGCTCGCGTTCACTTCCATTGCCATTGTGCAGCCGTACCTCGAAGGGACGTTCCAGAAGTCCAAGGAGAGGGTGTACGGGACCGTACTGGGTGTAGGTGTGTTCGCCGTCACGATGGCGATCATCGTCGGATTATCGCTGCCGCAGTCCGCCGCCGTGACAGCGGTGCTCATGGCCGTCGCGTACGGGACGACGCTGAAGAAGCCGGAGACGTACAGCATGACCGTTCTCTTCAACACGATGATGGCTCTGATGAGCGCGTCGCTCCTGGAGGATATGTCGGTGGCAATAGTGGATAGGCTGGCATTCATCGGCATCGGAATAGTGGTCGCGATGCTCGCGAACCATCTGATATTCCCGTTCCGCTTCAAGAACGAGAGGTACGACCTCACAAAGAAGGCCATGTCCGTAGGAAGGGCCCAGATACAGGACCTCGAGGGATACGCCAAGGGTACGTCCGATAAGCACAAGGCCGTGGCACTGACAATATCATCCGACAGCGTTGCGAACAAGCTCAGGTCCATAAATACAGTGGATACGGACGATAATGTGGAAGCTTTCGTCGTTCGTCAGAACGAGATATCGAGCCGGTGCATGTTCCTCAGATCCATGCTCTCCATGGACGATTCGCTGAAGGCGACGGTGGCGAAGGTCCTCGGGACGTCCGATGACGGTACGCCGAAGATGAATGTGCCAAGCGATCTTTCAGCCAAGGACAGGGCCGTCGTGAACGATATATCAGACATCGTAGGTCTTTATGAACGCAACCAGACGGACCATGAGAAGATAGCGGCCGCAGTGGCCTGAACGGCTCGCGGTAACTATAAATAATGTATCTATAATCACATTCTGTCCTCACTTAGCTTAGCCTGGCTAGAGCGGCTGACTGTAGAGTGTTTCCGGCAATGCCGGTGCAGCCGCTGAAATCAGCAGATCCCCTGTTCAAATCAGGGAGTGGGGACCATTCTACTCATTCAACTGTCCCAGCGGACGCTCTGCACATCACAGGCATATGACCATATACGGCGGTATGTACAATGTGTCTCCGTCCTTGCGAAGACCGGCAGGATGTACGACATAGCTGCATGCTATCCTGTCAGCGTACTTCTCCTGGAATCTGTTCAGAGACACTGTTTTGTATCTCGGGGATGACTTTACCTCGATCGGTATCATCTTTTGGTCGGATCTGTTGCCGCCGGATATGATGAAATCGATCTCGATGTCATTCCTGTGCTTCTCGCCGTTATAGTGAGTGTAGAAGAACAGGTTGTGGCCGTTAGCGACCAGCATCTGAGCGATGACGTTCTCGAACAGCATCCCTTTGTTGATCTTGAGATCGCCGTTCAGTATGCGCCTGTAGATCTCCGGATCGACACGCCCCCTATCCTCGAATGCGTGCGTCATGAGCAGACCGGTGTCGCCCATGTAGCATTTCAGCGATGTGCGGTCTTCGCTGAGCGAAAGCCCCGTATCGGGATCGTTGACGGAGAAGCACTCGTTGCATATCATCGAGTTGCCCAGCCAGAAGAAGGTGCGGTCATACTGGTCTATCGTGCTCCCTTCGGCGATCTTGCTGAGTATGACCCTCTTCTCATGCTTCGACAGGAACGACGGTATCTGGTCGAATATAGACTGGATCTTTGAGCCGTAGCTGTACGGGATCTTCATGATATCGTCCCTGTAGAGTTCGAGTATGTCCTTCTTCTCTTCATCGGCCGCGACGAAATCCCTGTCACCGCCGATGTACGCTACGACGCTCTTCGGCATACCTCCGACCATCATATATTGCATGAACAGGGACATGGCCCTGAGGTGCAGGTCCTTGTCCAGCGGCTTCTCGGATTCGAAGCATCTTCTGATGTATTCGACGAGTTCCGTATCGCCGAAAGCCCAGCAGAATTCCTCGAAATCCAATGGGTGCATCTTGATCTTCCGCTCCTCGGACGGTATGATTATGTTCACGACGTTCTCGCGGATGGAGATCAGTGACCCTGTCTCGATGTAGTCGTATCTTCCGTCCTCCACGAGATGTTTGATCATCTCTCTTGCTTCCGGATATTTCTGTACTTCGTCGAAAACGATCAGGGATTCGCGGCGATAGAGTTTGGTCCTGTATTCCACGGACAGACGCATGAACAGTTCGTCGAGGTCGTTCCTGTTCTTTCTGAAAGATTCCAGCATGGCATCGCTGGCTGTGGAGAAATCGATGATGATGTATGATCTGTACTCATTGTTCCCGAACTCCTCCACTATGGTGGATTTCCCGACACGTCTGGCGCCTTCTATCATTATGGCCTTGGAACCGTTGCACTTCTTCCATTCCAGCAGCGAGTCGTATACTTTCCTTTTCAATATGATGGTCTGTTCGGAACTCATATCATATCATCGATGAAGCATCTATGTTCCAGATGATATAGATATCTACAATACGCACTTTAAAATATATCAAAAATCCAATAATACGCACATATTGAAAGTGGTATTTATCCGATAATACGCACTTGTGAAAATGCCGTTTATTTGATAATACGCACTTGTGGGATCATCGACACAGGCGATATGCGAACCATCGCACTGTTCATAATGTCCCGTTCATCTATGGAACGGTCTTCCGATCTGTCGTCCGTTCTCCTGCAGAATATCGCTTATAAATGCTATCTAAAAAACAATCATAGTTGTATGATTCGCCGTCTAATATACTCGCCTGGGTACATATGGGTCCCATCAGAATCAAGAGGTGAATCGATATGGCATGCCACAAGAAAGACCCGAAGAACTCCGCAACTCCCGCAAAGACTGTTGAAGAGCAGCACAAGGCAGCATCTAAATCACCCGAAGCGAAGAAGCAGTGATGCTCTTCGTTTTAGAACCCACCGCTGCGGCGGTGGGGGAAACCTTTCACAACAATTGTTGTTATATTGGCGCCGGAATCGTCCGGCGACCTTATTGTCATTCTTTTTGTTTTCTTATCTGGGATCTTGTTACCGTTACGACAAACTGTCCGGTCACATTTTCTCATGTCCGCGAAGTCCTGGATATGACTTTCAAATAGTCTGTATATGATATCGGGCCAGTAATCCAGAGTGGCTCTTGTCAGCGGAGGTCGTCCGCGTCGGGCGGGCGGCGGATATAGATGGTGATATGATGAATTCTAAACAGATGACCTCAGCAGCGGTCGTTGCGATAGTGTTGGTCGCGGCCTTGGCGGCTGCGATCGTCGTCGTGTACGCCGACCGCGGGGAGCAGCCGTCCGATTCTGTGGAACAGATCACGGACAGGCTATTGGTCTTCAAGACATATTCGGATTACAAGTTCGACGATTACCTGGACACCGGTTCAGGAGATTACCTGGAGTTCATAGATTGGCTCCAGAACAACGTCACGAACGGCGCGAAGATCGAACCGCACATACCGTTAGGATGTTCTACATTTACTGCTTCGACCTCGTCCGGCGACGGGGCTCAGTGGTATCATGCCAAGAACATGGATCTGCCGATCAAGTCGTCCACCGCGGTGTGTTACACATATCCGGCCAACGGATACAGTTCCATAGCGATCGGCACTCCCGAACTCGTCGGATACGACAATACGAAGGATGACGTGGCTTCCATACTCGCCAATGCTGCATACAATGCGATTCCGTACTTCTGCACGGAGGGCGTCAACGAGAAAGGCGTCTCGATCTCCACGCAGTTCATCGACAACGGTTATGGCGTCGCAACGAGCACGGGCAAGATAGACATCAATGAGGTGGCCGTTGTACGTTTGGTCCTCGATCATGCCGATTCGGTCGAAAAGGCCGTCGAGTTGGTGCAGGAGTACGACGAGACCTTCATCTCGTCGATGCTGGATATGTCCGTCCACTTTTTCGTATCGGACGCTTCCGGGAACAGCGCCGTGCTCGAATGGAGCAAGGACCAGAGTTTGGTCGTTACTTACACGAACATCGTCACGAACCACTACATCATGGATGCCCCGGATGTGGTGAAGGAGGCCGACAGTCTGGAAAGGTATGGGATAATCGAGAATGCGCTGAAGGAGAACGAGAACCCCACCATCGAAGAAGCGATGGCGATCCTCGAGAGATGCAACATGAAGCACATCGATCAGAGCGAATTCTTGATTGAATGGTACACCGTGTATTCGGTGGTGTTCAACAACACCTATCCCGGACTGGATGTCTGCGTGATGTCGGATTACTCGAAAACATATCATTACGATCTCTGAACGGGATCGGAACGGTGCTCCGGGGGTGCGATCCCCCCGGCACCGTTGGTGATGGTTGATGTACGGTGA
The DNA here is from genome assembly GCA_964640935.1 of uncultured Methanomassiliicoccales archaeon. GTDB lineage: Archaea > Thermoplasmatota > Thermoplasmata > Methanomassiliicoccales > Methanomethylophilaceae > CAZXIY01. The sequence goes on along the minus strand of CAZXIY010000045.1, from coordinate 671 downwards.
TCGACGCGGTTCGATGTATCGTAATGTAGACTAATTAGGCCGCAAGTTGCTGTGGGTCGGTGTACTTGGTTAAAACATAAACTTCGGCTGATCGTTAAAAAATGTAGAATGCACAGATATCGCATCAGCAGTGTCAGTGCAGATCAACAACAGAGCAATGAATGTTTGACGCCGTAATTCGATTGACATACTATTATTAATCGACATCAACGTGTTCAATCCGATAAACGTGTTATGTGATTCCGGATGAATAAGATAGTGCTTGCAATAATAATTGCAACGGTCGTTGCCGCATCTGCAGGGGGAGTTTATTATCTCGAACAGAGCGGAGGCTGCGACGTGGGTATAACCGCAGACGGATCCGGAACGGTGACCGGCGACGGGACTTATGAGAATGGTGAGACGGTCGTTCTGGTCGCCGAGCCATATGGCGATTATTATTTCGACGGATGGTATGACGGACCTAACAAAGTGTCATCTTCCGAGAGATACTCGTTCACAGTGAACGGTAGTGTGAATCTCACTGCGAAATTTCTCAAGTATACATATGCGGTTACCGTGACATGCGATTATGAGGAGAGAGCGGAAAGACAGTACGAGCAGTATACAGCGGGTATCACGGGAAGCGGAGCATACGGGAAGGGAGACACTGCCACCCTCACTGCAGTCTC
>CAZXIY010000044.1:0-10322 GCA_964640935.1 uncultured Methanomassiliicoccales archaeon | reverse complement strand
AACAAGGTATCTGTAGGGGAACCTGCAGATGGATCACCTCCTACGCAGGGTGGGGATTTATCCCCACCCTCAAAAAACCAAATACGAAATTATTGCAAGGAAGTCTCAAACGAGTACTTCCCGCAATTCCTTGGCAGCTTATCATGCACTAAAGGTAGCATCGAACGTCATACACATCTTATTTTTGACATCTTCATGTCGGTATCATACGTCATTCTGTCGATATTCCGATCATGTTATTACTGTCATATTGCAGATTTCTCTATTTCGTCAGCGGTATGGTCCTTTCGGCATCCATAGCATCGAACGAATCATAATGAAATATCATGGCCGTTATTTATCGGCCGATCTCAGCTCCGGGATACGATCGTCCGAGTCCGATCATTCAACAAATCAAAAAAAAGAGAACAATGCGTTACAGCAGTTGTTTCTTTTTTAGACAAATGGCGAGACATGCGCATACAAGCAATGTCCCCAGTATCAGATACCAGAAGTCCATGGAAGTGCCCAGTATCGGCAACTCCACGTTCATCCCGTATATCCCGCCCAATATCATGGGTATCGAAAGAATGATGGTTATGGCGGTGAGCCATCTCATCATATCGTTCAGTTTGTTGTTCGTCACCGCGACGAACAGATCTCTGGTACCGTCTATGATCTGACGGTACGTTGTGGACATCTCCATCGCCTGTTCGTTCTCGACAATCACATCGTGCAGAAGATCCAGGTGCTCTTTGTCCAGGTTGGACTCGTTGCGTCTCCTTATCTTGTCCAGGACGACGTTGCATGCCCTCAGGGATGTGACGAAGTAGACCAAGCTGGACTCCAGATGATGCAACTCGATGATATCCCGGTTCTTCGACGACTGATCCAAGTTCTTCTCTATCTCGCGGCGTCTGATGTTTATGTTCCTCAGATACTGCTGATACTCTGTGGAGATGACATACATCATCTTCAGAATGAACTCCATCTTGTCGTTCAGATCGGCGGATGTCGTGTTTACGAATTTGTCTATAATGGGAGAATCGATCTGACAGACGGTGATCACTTCTTCGTCCGTGCTGATTATCGCGAACGGCAATGTGTTGTACGGTGACGAATCCAATGAATCGTTCCTGTACGGTATGTCCACGATTATTATCGTGTTCTCCCCGTCGTATTCTATCCTGGATCCTTCGTCGCGGTCGAGCGAGGCGCTGACATCGGTGACATCTACATCCAACTCGTTGGCTATATCGGAGACCTCTTTAGCGGTAGGCTGTGTGAGTCTGCTCCAACTGTTCTTTGTGATGCCGTCAGTCTGCGTTATCTTGCCGTTGACGGTGACGTAGGATCTGATCATCGTCCGCGGTATTATTCTGATGATATATAACCGATGTTCGAGAACGTCTTACGGGGTACGATACGTGTCTGCTGATGTCGGATACATACTGTCGCAGAAAGCATCGAACTGTCAAACAGGTCTCGAAACGATAGGTAGTCCCGTCCGGATTCGAACCGGAGTCACCGGCTCCAAAGGCCAGCATGATTGACCACTACACTACGGGACTATGTTTTCTCCCTATCGGATTCACTTATTTAAGACTCTTCCGAGCAGATGAGTGGGTGCGCAGCCCGTGATCTCTACATCGGCGAATGTTCCGAGGGGTATGTTGCCCTCTATACCCACCGGGCGATAATATTCTGTCCTCCCGATGACTGTACCAGGCTTGCCGTTCTCTGTTATGAGGGCCCTGTACTTCCCGCCGATGCGTCTCTCGTTCACGTTGTACTCTACTTTCATCTTCATCTCGGTGAGTTCGGTGGAACGCTCTTTGCTGACGTTACCTTGGATCTGATCCTTCATCGTCGCGGCATCCGTACCGGGGCGGACGGAGAAACGCGTTATGTTGGCGGTATCTGCCTGAAGTCTTTCGATGAGCTTGATGCTCTTCTCATGATCCTTGTCGCTCTCTCCCGGGAATCCGGTTATGAAATCCGTGGCGATGCTCATCTCGGGATATCTTTCGCGTACGCGGTTGACTATCCCCATGAAGCGGTCCACGGTGTAATGGCGTCTCATACTGTCCAGAACGGGATTGCTGCCGCTCTGTACCGGTATATGCAGGAATCTGTAGACACGGGGATCCTTCATAACGTCCATCAGCCCATCCAGTATCCTGTCCAGGTTGTTCGGATTCATCATACCTATCCTGATGCGGAAATCGCCGTCGAATTCCAGGAATTTTCTTAGAAGTGCGGGAAGATCGGTGCCCTGGTCGCGGCCGTAGCATGCCGTGTCCTGAGCGGCGACGAGTATCTCCTTGGATCCGGAATCGATCATCCTCTTGAACTCGGTGACAAGTTCGTCCTCCGGGTAGCTCCTCAGCGGCCCGCGGGCGAATCTTGTGATGCAATAAGAGCAGTTGCCCAGGCAGCCCTGGGCAATCGGAAGTATGGAAGAAACGGGGCTGTCGTTCTGACTCACGGCCTCCGAGCATCCGTACGCGCTCTCCACCTTGCCGGTGAAGAGGTCGTATTCGTCCGGAGGTATTATCAGCGAATCGGGGAGACGCACCATGATGCGATTGGTCTGGACCTTCGCCATGCACCCGGTCACGATGACGTCCTTGCCGAGCTTCTTGAGTTCGCCCATGCGACGGATCATCTTCTTCTCGGTCGTATCCACTACTGTGCAAGTGTTCAGTATGACGATGTCTGCATCGTCCTCGTCATACACTCTTGTATGACCCAGCGATTCCATCCTGCGGGAGAGCTGTTCGCCCTCGCCGTAGTTCATCGTGCAACCGTAAGATTCCACGAAATATCTCATGGATATCTCTCAGCGTGTCGTAGGCTCGTTTGTGATGACTCCGAACGCCGTCTTTGCGGATATGTTGGTGATCTTGGCATGTATGGTCGTGCCTTTGATCGTACCCGGTACTATGACCAGGTATTCCATGACCCTTCCGATGCCGTCGCCCTTCTTTCCGACGTCGGTGATCAGTACTTCGATGATGTCGCCGCTCCTCAGAACGTTCACCGTCTCTGCCTTCGATCCCTTCTTGACGTTCACAGGTCTGTGGGCACCGCATGCCTCGCATTCGAGGACCAGCGTCCTGCCTTCCTTCACCATCTTTGTGTCCGGGCGTCCGCATTCGGAGCATATGACGAATGTCTCCGTGTATATCTGGATCTTGTCCGCGATCTGGGCGGGACTGACCTTCGATTTCAGGACGACCCTGCGGCCTTCGATGTTGCCGGGCGTACCCAGTTCTCTCAAAAGGAACTGCAGAACATGCTGCGGGTCCCTTCTCAGCGTATCGGAAACGTCGATGAAGTTCCTTATGACTGTCGTCTTACCCTCCTGGAGGACATCCAGCTCCGGTATAACGAACCTCTCATGTGCCTCTGCCACTTCGGGCAGCTCCAGTTTTGCTTCATCAAGCAGTTTGAAATAATCTTCATCGGCTGACATTCGAACGCCTCGGGTGTTGGCTATGTAGGCACTCTTTTTAAACCTTTCATATGATGGGCGGTCCTTTGCGTCTATCTCGGGTGGTACTTCCTGTATTTGGATGCGGCCTCTACAAGTCCCACATATAACGGAGCGGGCCTCAGCGGCTGGGACTTGAATTCGGGATGGAACTGCGAAGCGACGAAGAACGGGTGCCCGTTCAGTTCGCCTATCTCCATCCTCCTTCCGAGATCAGAACGTCCGGTGAACTTCCATCCGACGCTCTCCAGTCTGCCTATATATGCCGGGTTGACCTCGTATCTGTGCCTGTGCCTTTCGGATATGATCGTTGTACCGTACAGTCCGAAGGCCTTCGATCCCTCGGCGACGTCCACAGGCTGGGCTCCGAGACGCATGGTCGCCCCCTTGTCCTCCACGGTGGTCTGCTCGCCCATCATGAATATCACCGGGTCGCGGGTCGAATCGTTGAATTCGGTGCTGTCGGCATCTTTCAGGCCGAGGAGGTCCCTGGCGATCCCGATGGTGGCGATCTGGAATCCGAGGCAGATGCCCAGGAACGGAATGTTCTTGCGTCTGGCATATTGCGATGCGGCGATCTTTCCCTCGACGCCTCTGACGCCGAATCCTCCCGGGACTATCACCCCGTCCACGCCTCCGAGGATACTCTCCGCTCCGTCGCGGAGTATGTCGTCGGAATCGACGAATTTGATCTTCACCTTGGTGTCGAGCTTCGCCCCGGCATGGGCGAGGGCTTCGGTGTAGCTGAGATACGAATCCGCCAGTCTGGTATATTTGCCGACTATCGCGATCTCCACCTCGTTCGAAGGATAGATGACCCTTTCCAGGAACCTCTCCCAGTCGGCCATGTCCCTTCCGGATGTGAGATGTCCGAGACCCAGCTTGCCGATTATGTAATCGGCCATGCCCTGTTTCTCGAGGATGATCGGCACTTCGTATATCGAACGGGCATCCGCGGAGGAGAATACGGCCCCTTCGGGAACGTCGCAGAACATGGCGATCTTCGCCTTCGCTCCTTCGGACATGGGTTCGGATGATCTGCCGACTATTATGTCAGGTCTTATCCCGATGCCCATGAGCTCCTTCACTGAATGCTGGGTCGGCTTCGTCTTCTGCTCGCCCACCGGCCCCATCTCCGGTACGAGCGTCACATGGACGAAGAGGCAGTTCTCATCCCTTCCGACATCCCTGCCGATCTGCCTCGCGGCCTCGAGGAACGGCATGGATTCTATATCTCCGACCGTTCCGCCTAATTCCACGATAGTAACATCGGCCTCGGAACGCTCCGAGACGCCGACGATCCTCGATTTTATCTCGTCCGTTATGTGCGGCACGATCTGCACGGTCTTGCCTAAGAAATCGCCGTGCCTCTCCTTCTCGATGACGGACCTGTAGACCTTCCCGGTGGTGATGTTGTTGTCCCTTCCGAGAGTGAGTCCCATGAATCTTTCGTAATTCCCGAGGTCGAGATCGGTCTCGCCGCCGTCCTCGAGGACGAACACCTCGCCGTGCTCGAACGGGTTCATCGTTCCGGCGTCTACGTTGAGGTACGGGTCGATCTTCACTGCGGTCACCGAGAGGCCGCGGGATATCAGAAGCCTTCCTATGGAGGAAGCGATGATCCCTTTTCCCAATCCCGATATGACTCCGCCCGTGACGAATATGAACTTCATCTCAAATCACGGGATTGAACATTAGAGGACTTGTTAATAAACTTAATGTTCATTTGTCTATAAACACCAAATATAATTGAATGAATGTACTGTATAATCGGTGTTTTATTGAGTTCGAACGTCAAACGAGGATACGGCCTCCGATGGAAGAATATTAATCATATGATTCTCTCGCAGGCATATGCAGCCGCGTTTCTCCAAGAGGAAGGATGACATTCTCGAATCGTACATCATGCAATTGATATCGGTAGCGAATCAGCCCGGCATGACGTCGTTCGCAACAGGCCTTCCCGACAAGAGGCTTTTCGACACCAAAGGTCTGGAGAAGGCGGCGTGCGAGGTGCTCGAAGGGGACGATGCATGCGATGCTCTCCAATACGGCGTGACAGAGGGTCTGTACTCTCTGAGGAAGAAGATCGCCGACAGGTGCAGGAAGGAGATGGGATTCTCCACCAAGCCGGAGAACATCTTCATCACCAACGGGTCGCAGGAATGCTTCGACCACATGGGCAAGATGTTCCTCGACCGCGGGGACGGCATGATCGTGGAGAATCCGGGATACCTCGGCGCTCTCCAATCCTATTCCGTCTACGCTCCGAAGTACATCGGCGTGGATCTCGACGAATCCGGTCCGGACATGGTCGCTCTGGAAGCGGCCATGAAGAAGAGACCGAAGCTGTTCTACGGCATACCGAACCATCAGAATCCGTCCGGGATGAGCTACAGCGAAGGTGCCAGAGAGCAGGTCGCAGAGCTTCTCAACGATTCGGAGACGCTGATGATAGAGGACGATGCATACGGCGAGCTCGGATACGACGGCAGGGCGGGCAAAGCGATACGTTCCATGTCCGACAACGTCGTGTTCACCGGATCGATATCGAAGATAATCTCTCCGGCGATGAGGGTCGGATGGATGATCGTGCCGGACTGGCTCATCGAGCAGTCCAAGATATCGATCGAGGCGGGCTGCCTGCATTCCGGTCTGTTCTCGCAGAAAGTTGTGGACCGCTTCCTGGACGACAACGACCTCGACAGGTACCTCGTGCCGATAAGGGCAGAGTACAAGAGGAAGAAGAATCTGTTCCTCGACCTCATGTCCGACGATCTTCCCGACTCCATGAGATGGAACGATCCGACAGGCGGCATGTTCGTCTGGCTCAGAACACCCGACGGCACGGATGCCATGCGTCTCTACGATGCAGCGCTCAAAAGGAAGCTCGTGATAATGCCCGGGCGTCCGTTCCACGTCAGGGGCGGGGAGAACACGATCCGTTTGAACTTCGCAACGGCGAACGACGAGCAGATGAAGAACGGCATGAAGCTCCTGTCGAAAGCGTGCAGCGACGCATTCGGTCTGTGAGCGAATTCCGTCGGAATATGCGTTCCGATACCGAAATCGCTCCGGAATCGGACAAGCTGTTAAATATGCGGTGAGTGTAGCACGCTAGGCTCGATGTGCATTAGCGTGCCGTTAAGCTTTAAATACGATAACATTAATCGCGAACTACTTCAGATTAAACAAATGAGGTGAAAAATTGGGTAGAGGTCTTTATACCGCAAGGAAACTCAGGGCTGACAGACAGCAGCATCGCTGGCTGGACAGGATGTACAAGAAGAGAGTACTGAAACTTAGGGAGAAATCCGATCCTCTCGAGGGATCATCCCAGGCACGCGGAATCGTGCTGGAGAAAGTGGGAATCGAGGCTAAGCAGCCTAACTCCGCTATCAGGAAGTGCGTCAAGGTCCAGCTCATAAAGAACGGACGTCAGATCACTGCCTTTGCGGTAGGAGATGGAGCTATCAACTTCATCGACGAACACGACGAGGTGCTTGTAGAAGGAATCGGCGGAAGGATGGGCCGTTCATACGGTGATATCCCCGGAGTCCGTTACAAGGTCATCAAAGTCAACAACGTCGCCCTGAACGAAATGGTCAGGGGAAGGACCGACAAGCCTGTAAGGTGATTTAGATGGAAGCAGGTAAAGCACTTATTTTCGGAAAATACGATCTGTCCGAGGTCACCGTCAACGATGGCGGACTGGCAAAATACATAGACCTCACCCCCACAAATGTGCCTCACTCGGGCGGAAAGCACGCGAACAGATGGTTCGGCAAATCAAAACTCTGTATTGTCGAGAGACTCATCAACAATGTTATGAGGACTGAGAAATACACCGGAAAGAAACTCAAGTCGTACAGGGCGGTATCTGAAGCGTTCGACATAATCGCCGCTAAGACGAAGAAGAACCCCGTACAGATCCTCGTAGACAGCCTCGAGAACGCTGCCCCCCGCGAAGAAGTCACAAGGCTTCAGTTCGGAGGAATATCCGTTCCGAAGGCAGTCGATATCTCCCCTCAGAGGAGGCTCGACATCGCACTCCGCAACATTAGCACGGGCTGCGTCAGCGCATCCTCGAAGAACAAGAAAGGGATCTCGGACTGCATAGCAGACGAGCTTATACTCGCGGCGAAGGGCGATATGACATCGTTCTCCGTGGCTAAGAAAGAAGAGATCGAAAGGGTCGCACAGTCTGCCCGCTGATACTAGATATATACAATAAAAGGTGGAATCCATGGGCAGAAAAGAAGAGAATATCAAGAAAGCGACGACCATCATGATGAAACCTGAGTACATCAGGAACATCGGTACCGCCGCGCATATCGATCACGGAAAGACAACGTTCTCGGACAACCTCATCGCAGGTGCCGGAATGATGTCCGAGGAACTTGCAGGAAAGCAGAGGCTCCTCGACTTCGACGAGCAGGAAGCTGCCCGCGGAATCACCATCAACGCGGCCAACGCATCGATGGTCTACAACTTCGAGGGACACGAGTACCTCATCAACCTCATCGACACGCCCGGTCACGTAGACTTCGGCGGAGACGTTACAAGGGCCATGAGGGCTCTCGACGGTGTCTTCATCCTTTGTTGCGCCGTTGAAGGGATCATGCCTCAGACCGAGACGGTCATAAGGCAGGCCCTGAAAGAGCGTGTAAGACCCATGCTGTTCATCAACAAGGTGGACAGGATGATCAACGAACTTCAGGTCACCCCTCAGATGATGATCGACAAGTTCTCGAAACTCGTAGCCGAGTTCAACCAGAAGATCCACGACATACTCCCCGCCCCTCTCAACAAGGACTGGCAGGTGCACATCGAGGACGGAACGGTCGCATTCGGTTCCGCGTACAAGAACTGGGCAATATCCGCGCCTTACATGAAGAAATCCGGAATAACATTCAAGGACGTCTTCAACTACTGCGCCGAGGGCAAAGAGAAGGAACTTGCAAAGAAATCCCCGCTCCACGAAGTCGTTCTGGAGATGGCGATCAAGCACGTCCCCAACCCGCTCGAGGCACAGAAATACCGTATCCCGACGATCTGGCACGGCGATCTTGACTCGCCTATCGGAAAACAGATGCTGAACTGCGACGACGACGGAGAAGTGGCGTTCATGGTCAACAAGATCATCATGGACGAGCACGCCGGAGAGGTCGCTATCGGAAGGATGTTCTCCGGTAAGATCAAGAAAGGACAGACGCTCTACATTTCAGGCATGCCCAACCCACAGAGGGTCCAGACCGTCGCATTGTCGGTCGGTGCCGACCGTATCCCCGTCGACGAGGTCATGGCAGGCAACATCGTTGCAGTCACCGGTCTCAAGGACGCGATCGCGGGTTCGACCGTATCGTCGCTGAAGGACATGGATCCGTTCGAGAAGATGACACACTACTCCGAACCTGTGGTCACGAAGGCCATAGAGGCGAAGCACATGAAAGACCTCCCGAAGCTCGTGGAGGTCCTCAGGACCATCGCAAAAGCGGACCCGTCGCTCAACGTCGAGATCAACAACGAGACAGGAGAGCACCTTCTGTCCGGAATGGGAGAGCTCCACCTGGAGATCACCGAGTACCGTATCACGAACGAACAGGGTGTCGAGATCATCTCGTCGCCTCCGATCGTCGTCTACCAGGAAGGTATCAAAGGGACCAACCCATCGGAGTTCGAAGGGAAATCCCCCAACAAGCATAACAAATTCTACTTCATCGTATCGCCTCTCGAGGCCTCGATAATAGGTGCCATCCGTAAGGGTGACATCGATCCGGATGCGAAGATCAAGGACCCGAAGGCCCTGGCCAAACAGCTCGAAGAGCTCGGATTGGACAAGGACCAGGCAAAGTCCGTCGTGATGTTCAAGAACAACAACGTTCTCATGGACTGCACGAAAGGTATCCAGTATCTGCACGAGACAATGGAGCTCGTGAAGCAGGCATTCGAGGAAGCTATGGTGAAAGGACCGCTCGCAGCGGAGAAGGTCTCCGGTGTCAAGGTGTGTCTCATGGATGCGAAGCTCCACGAAGATACGATCCACAGAGGTCCGGCACAGGTCATACCTGCAGTCAGGGACGGTGTCTACGGTGCAATGTGCGAGGCCGGCAGGGTTCTCATGGAGCCTATGCAGAAGGTCTTCGTCAGCGTGCCGCAGGACAACATGGGGGATGTCGTGTCTCTCATCAACCAGCGCCGCGGAACAATACTCGAGATGGGACAGGAGGACGTTCACGCAACAGTGACATCCATGTGCCCTGTCGCGGAGATGTTCGGATTCGCTTCGGCGATCCGCGGTGCGACTCAGGGACGCGCTCTCTGGTCCACGGAGAACGCAGGATTCCAGCAGGTGCCTGTTGATCTTCAGAAGAAGATCGTGACGGACATCAGGACGCGCAAAGGACTTAGCCCCGAACCGTACGACTCAAGGTACTACTCGGGAGCCTAAGGTAAACTTAAATACAAAACATAATATGGAGAACTTCACACTCAAATATATCCTATAAAGGAGGAAATAAAGATGGCAGAGAAAGAACACATGAACTTGGTCATCATCGGACACGTCGACCACGGAAAATCCACCCTCACGGGAAGGATCCTTCTCGAAACCGGTGCAATCGACCCTCACTTGGTTGAGAAATATAAGAAAGAAGCAACAGAGAAAGGTAAGGGAACCTTCTATTTCGCATGGGTCATGGACGGACTCAAAGAAGAGAGGGAGAGAGGAGTCACTATCGATGTAGCGCACAAGAAATTCTACACCGACAAATACTACTTCACCGTCATCGACGCCCCCGGACACCGTGACTTCGTTAAGAACATGATCACCGGTACCAGCCAGGCA
>CAZXIY010000043.1:0-10335 GCA_964640935.1 uncultured Methanomassiliicoccales archaeon | reverse complement strand
TTGTATACCGAAACCGTCAATACGCGGAGGTGACAACAGGGGGCGGCGCCTATGGAAACCTCAAGCCCACAAAGTGACTATGACGTCCTGTCTTGCGGGATCGGTGTCTGTATTCAGAGCAGCCGGAGGGTTGCCGAGGGTGCACTAATCGAGGGGATCGGGTCAGGCCCTGACGGGAGCAGCCTTACCTCGTACTACTGAAGTTCGCAGGGTAGCGGGACCGAGGATCGATGTGATAAACTTGCGGTGGAAGTTGCGTCCACCCCTGCGGCCTAACACTTCTTCTCTGGTTTGCAGCCTGTTATGATGTCCTTGTCGAAATCGAAGAGCACTTTCTCCTCGCTTCCCGACCTGAGCGTCATGACGTTCGTACCGTCCACCTTGCCGACGACCGAACCGTCGCATCCGACGGTCTTGAAGAGATCGATGACCTCTTTGGAATTCTTCGGCGGGCATGAGAATACGAATCCGCATCCCTGATACGCGAGTATCCATTGTATGAAGTCCACGCCGTCCGGGCGCGGGATCTTGTCCACATCGATGTAACCGCCTTTTCCGGACGTTTCGAGGAGCATGCCCATTGTGCCTATGCATCCGGGGTTGCTCATATCCTTGGCGGCGTTGACGATGTGCTTCGATGCAATGACGCTCATCATATCCATCTGCCTCTGGACGAGCGAATCCTCTTTGTTCGTCGTCGTGTCCCAAGCGTACTTGAGGTCCGGCGGGAAGAAACCTTCGGTGTCCATGACGAAGACTATGTCGTCGCCGGGCACGGCGGTGCTGCTGAGAATTATATCGGTCTTCGGAACGCTCCCTATGATGGAGATATCTATTGCATGATACTCGCAGTCCGGGTGCGTATGGCCTCCGACGATCGGGACGTTGAATTTCCTGACCGCACGCTCCATTCCCTTGAGGATCTGAGCGCAGACCTTGTCGTTCTTGAGAGAGATTATATCGACCATCGCCAGGGACTTTCCGCCCATGGCGGCGATGTCGTTGACGTTGACCAACACGGCAAAATAACCTGCGTAATACGGGTTGGTCTTCAGAAGGGACTCCATTATGCCGTCCGCGGCGAATAGGATGTAATCGTTGCCGAACTCGATGGCGGCGGCGTCCTCCCCGTCCGAAGCGGCGACATTGACGAAGGACTTCGTAGGCAGGAACTTGACGACATCATGAATCGTATGCTTCCTGGTCACTCCGGGGAATCCGCGGATGGCCTCGACAATATCGCTCAGGGTCATGGACCCGTAATCATCGGATTCTCATAAATAACTGTTGGACATCATATCAATCTGGTCTGCTTGGTCTCCATGACGAGGTGCCTAGCATCCTTCACGTCCAACGCCATCTCGGACAGGACGTCCGCGTACTGATCCTTGTATTCCCTGACCGGGAATACGGCCGATTGCGACGGCAGGATGTTGTTGCCGGAACGCTTCATGATCTTCCTGCATTCGCTCGTCTCGTGCTCCAACGCATCCTTCCCGATAGGCCTGTTGACGCCGGCCAATTTCAGTTCGGACGTGAACACGGGCCTCTTGAAAAGCCTGTATAGAGAATACAATATGAGTTCGTCCGCATCGGGACTGACCTTCCTGCAAGCCCTTCCCACAGATTCGTAGATGCTGTCAGGGAGGGACTTGACGGGCTGATAGATCTTGGACGGAGGGACCTCCCTCTCGCGGAGTATCCCCTGATCGGTAAGAGCGCGGAGATATCCGGTGATTATCAGACGGTGTATCTTGAACCCCTTGGATTCCAGGTCCTTCGACAGGGCACTTATGGACTTCCCGTCCTTCCCCAGGCATTCGAGGACCAATCTTCCGAAATCCTTCTCGGGATTGTACATCTAATTGGTAACAAACCTGATAAACTATAAAGGTTCGTATTGAGAGGGTACCCCAGACAAAAATAATCGTGCCGTTAGCATCGATTCATGCGATTCCGCGAATATCCGTTCGAAGGAATTATATATTCCGAATAACGGCAGAATCGTTAAGAATACGTTCCGAAAGAGATCGTTTCGACGATTTTCCATTGGCAGTAACGATTGCGGCCGTCCGCACGTCGGAAGGCGTTTATGCGAGACCGTCCAAGTCCGCGTTTTTTCTGCGATTTTCAAAAAATTAACAAGGGTTTAGAAATATGCTGGGTATATATACGCAGTAATCAATATGGTAACAAATATGATAATTAATCGGGCTTAACGTTTTATCATATCGAGTTCAGAAACCGCTTTATATCCCGGCGGTCAATGGAGAGAGTACTTCAGTGAATGGGGTGCAACAATGAACACAGCAACAGAGTTGAAAAACGTCACCGGCTCCAAGACAGAGTCGACCGAGATCGGTCTCTTTGTCAGGACCTCTGATGAAGAGTTAAAGAAGTGGGATAAGGAAAGAATCTATCAGGCCTTGATCCGCGAGACAGATATCAGCCCGGACGCTGCGACCGTTGTCGCCAGAGAAGTAGAGAAGATGGTGTCCAAGATGGATGTGGAATACATCACGGCACCTCTAATAAGGGAATTGACGAATGCTAAGCTTATGGAGTATGGGCTCGAGTCCATACGCAAGCAGCATACCCGTCTCGGTACCCCTATATTCGATGCAAGGGAGATCATCATGTCCCCCAACAAAGAGAATGCGAACGTTCCCCACGGCCCGGAGGCGACGAACCTCACATTGGCCGAGACGATCAAGAAGGAATTCGCATTGCTCGAGGTGTTCACTCCGGATGTCGCCGACGCTCACATGAGCGGTCTGATCCACCTTCACGACCTTGGTATGATCGACAGGCCGTACTGCAGCGGTCAGTCCATAGAATACGTTAAGAAGTTCGGACTCAACCTGCCGAACGCGATGTCCATCGCGAAGCCCGCGAAACACCCCGAAGTGCTCATAGAACAGATCATAAAGTTCTCCGCCGCGCTGCAGGGACATTTCGCCGGAGCGATCGGATGGGACGCGTTCAACGTGTTCCTCGCACCTTACCTCGTCGATGTCGACGACAAGAGGATGCACCAGCTCGCTCAGATACTGATATACGAGTTCGCTCAGCAGGCGGTCGCCCGCGGCGGACAGTCGATATTCAGTGACATCAACCTCTACTGGGAGACGCCCGACCACTTCGTCGGCGTACCGGCGATCGGACCCGGCGGAGTGTACACGGGAAAGAACTACGAGGATTACCTCCCGGAGGCACAGGCCTTCGTGAACGCCCTCGTCGACGTGTACCTCGAGGGAGATGCTATGGGCAGGCCGTTCTTCTTCCCGAAGCCGGAAGTGCACATAACCGAGAAGTTCTTCAAGACACCTGGGCACGAGGAGTTCCTTTACAAGATCTCCAGGCTCGCATCCGAGAAGGGGAACACCTACTTCGTCTTCGACCGCGGCAACACAGCAAGGATTTCGGAATGCTGCCGTCTCGCCATCAACCTCGACAACAAGGACCTCGAGCTCGTGAAGCAGCCGTGGAAGATGAGATTCTCCGCCATGCAGAACGTGACGCTGAACCTTCCGAGGATCGCATTCATGGCCGACAAGGACGACGACAAGCTGTTCGCAGGCATAACCAACGCGATGGAGCTTGCAGTCAAGGCCCACCAGCAGAAGAAGGCGTTCCTCAAGGAACTCCTCGAACTCGGCAACAGCGGCCCGCTGTCGCTGCTCACGATGAACCTCGACGGCGACCCGTACTACATGATCGAGAAGTCGAGATACCTGATCGGGGTCCTCGGACTCAACGAATTGGTCCAGTACCACTTCGGACAGGAGATCCACGAGTCCAAGCAGGCTCAGATGTTCGCCCTCAAGGTCATGGCGTACATGAAGAAGGAAGCGGACAGGCTCAGCAAGGAATACGGCATGAAGCTCCCGATCGAGCAGACGCCCGCAGAGTCCACAGCATACAGGTTCGCGAAACTCGACATGAAGGAGTTCCCCGAGCAGACGGCATCGGTCGTGAAGGGCAACCAGAAGACCAACGAGATCTACTACACCAACTCCACGTACATCAACGTCGGAGCCAACGTAAGCCCGATAGAGCGTGTGAAGATCGAGGGTATGTTCCATCCCCTCATCGAAGCAGGAGCTCTCACCCATGTATGGCTCGGAGAGTCCAAGCCTTCGCCCGAGAGCATCGCGGCGTTCGTGACCAAGACGTTCCGCAACACGCAGAACACGCAGATCGCGTTCAGCCCCGAGTTCACGTCGTGCCTCGACTGCGGACAGACGTCCAGAGGTCTTTCGGAGACCTGCCCGAAGTGCGGATCATCACACATCGAGGGCATAACCCGCGTGACCGGATTCTTCTCCAAGATATCCGGTTGGAACAAGGGAAAGATCGCCGAGCTCAAGGACAGGATGAAGGGCCAAGAGATCTGATAAAACCATTTGAGGCGGGGGCCTCACCCTCCCCCGCCCGATATGATATAATTTATAGTGGGGAGCACTACACTTTTTGCTTGGTGCGGCCCGATGAATACAACCTACATCGTTCTCCTGGTCCTTCTGGCCATTTACATCCCGATATACATCTATGTCAGGACGAGCGAGAAAGCCAAGGCCAAAGGCATCGTCCCTTACGGCCCGCTGATAATGATCAAGACGAAATGGGGCATAGGCCTCATGGACCGCCTATCCAAACATAAGCAATTCTGGCATGTGTGCGGATTCCTTTCCAAGATAATCTCGCTGATCCTGATGATCTACATCGTGGCGATACTGGTCATCGATGTCATCATGATCCCCAGCGTGATAGGCAAGGGCGGGATGGGCATAGAATACGCATTGGCCATACCCGGTCTGAATCCTATGCTGCCGCTGGTCTACGGGTGGATAGGGCTCATCATCGCCATGGTGGTCCACGAGACCGCCCACGGCATACAGACCAGGGCCAACGACATGAACATCGAATCCACGGGGATACTCTACGGAGTCGTCCCTCTGGGGGCGTTCGTCGAGCCCAATGAGGAACAGGTGCAGAAATGCAGCAGGAAGGCCAGGATGGACCTCTACGCCGCAGGAATAACGACGAACTGCATCTTGGCCCTCGTGCTCTTCCTCGTGATGTCCGCGTGCCTCACATACGGCGTCACATCGACCTATGAGGACGGCCCCGCGATATACGGCGTGACAGCGGACTCGCCCGGTTATGACTCCGAGATACCGACGACGTCGATCATACTTACCGTGAACGGCGAGCCGATGGACTCCTTGGATGAGTTCAACAGCACCATCGACAAGTACGATGTCTACACGATAACATATCAATATCACGACGACAAAGAAGAAAAGGTTGTGGAGCTCGGAACGTATATCGTATCCGTTGTCTCCAACTCTCCCGCTTACAACGCCGACATCCCGAAAGGATCGTTCATAAAGACGATAACGCGCGGCGATGTTACAACCGATATCGGCTCGGCCTCGTCATTCAAACAGTACATGAACGGCACCAAGGCCGGAGATGTGATCACCGTCACATATCAGTACAAAGGCTACGAGTACACGACCGACAACATAACCCTCACAGATAACAAGGGCGTCGGATACCTCGGAATATCTACGAACACAGGCGGATTCACATTCACCACGCCGAACGCCACAATGAGCGTTGCGACGAATCCGTTCTACGGATGCGAGACCGTCAGCGACTACGCCATGGGCGCGATATCCTACATCGGTACGCCGTTCAGAGGATACTCGCCTGTGCCCGAGAGCACGCAGTGGTGGTACGACAGCGGCATAATCCCGGACGATGTGTTCTGGGTGATGATATCGCTGATCTACTGGACGTTCTGGCTGAACATAGTCCTCGGAGTATCGAACGCTCTCCCGGCGATACCGTTCGACGGAGGGTTCCTCTACATCGGAGGAGTGGACTTCATACTCGAGAAGCTCGGAATGAAAGGCGAGAAGCGTGAACGCTATGTCGATATGATAGGTTCGGCGACGACGTGGATCACGCTGATGATACTGGTCCTCGTCATGTTCGTGATCATATTCTGACGAGATCCTCGTCCGACGGTCTGAGGCCTTCGATGATCTCCCTGGCCCAGACCAACTTCTTTCTTTTTGTCTCGATGTCCGACCCGTCCTTGGCGGACGGATTATCGAAATCGAATCCGTAAAGAAAGATGCTGCGGGCCCCGAAATGCCTTGCCATGCATACAGCCCTGTCGCCGTCGGTGAATCCGCCGAAGTTGTAGATCACCTTGTCGGGCACGGACTGCGTCGTTATCATGATCCGTCCGGGGAACGAATGCACATATCTCATCAGAAGATCCGCATTGTCACCGTGGGCGTGTATGACCGTCACCGCCCCCTTCTCGGAGGCGGCGATCTGAGAATCTATGTCGCCGTCCAGATCGGTGACGACTATGTCAGGCACTATGCCCGCGTCCATGACGGTCCTGGTGGCCGAACCGGCAGAGATGAGCGTTCCCGCAGGGACCTTCTTTGCGATATCGTTCAGAAGCGTGTCCGCCGCTCCGAATACGGATACGACGGGACCTATCATCGACGCCATATCGTCATCGGATACAAGATCGGAATTGACCGTCAGAGCTCTTAGAAGTCTCGCGGAACTCTCGTCGTCCCGCCTGTCATAGCCCATATCTGCGAGTATGCGCTCGTATAGGGGCTCCCACTCAGGCCTTCTCATCGGCTTCCGCGCCTCTTTCCGCGTCGAAGTACTTCTTATACGAACCCTGCAGGATGCTGGCAGTGAGAGCGAACAATACGCCGACAATGATCTCCACGACGGTGAACAGCATGTCGGTGGTCCCGTATCCGAGATAGCTCCTGAGGAAGTCCACGACACCCTGGATGATGAACGCAAGGCCGAATATCGATACGGTGCTTATCATTATGCTGCGTCCGATCATCTCCTTGTCGATGTAATCCGCGATCATCTTTCCCACATCGTAGATGAAAATAGCGAAGATTATCGGCCACAATGAGTTCGTGATGAAAACGATGCACAGATAGAGTATGTTGTTGTCCAGGATGTTCTTTACCGAATAAGCTCCCATGACGAGGCCGATCAAAGCCATGCCGATGGAGAGTATCGTGAACGTCATGGAAAGACTGCCCTTCTGGAAATTCCTTCTCCAATTATCGAAGAAATCTATCACGCGGTCGACCATATTGTATGCGTAGACGAGAACGAGACCGCCGAGCAGGAGGACGACGATAGGTGCCGTGAGGGAGAAGATGTAGCTGTCGTATCCCGTGACATAGAAGGCATAGATGCCCTGCACAAGGTACACGAACGCTATCAGACAGAGAAGAGCGCCGATAGGTGCGAGGAATCTCTTCCTCTTCGCCGGGTCGGAGAGCATCTTCGATATTATGTACACCGTTCCCTCGACGCCGGGGGCCTGCTTCACGTAGACGCGTCTCACCGAATCTATGGGAACGCGGGACGAGATGATCGGATAGACGTACTCGTCCTCCGCTCCGTCCCCGACGAGGATCGCACGGTCCGGACGGACCGTGTCCATGAGCTCGGTCATCTGATCCACGAGTATGGAGTCCGACTTGTGACCGACCTTCTGGTCGCCGCATATCAGGGCGATCTCTACGTTCTTCTTCTCTTCGATGAGATCCTTGTATATGTTGATGGCCGCCAGCAGGGCGTTGACATCCGAATCCTCCGGGTCCACCGAACCCAGGTCGATGACCGCCTGCGTGCATCCTTTGATACCGACCAGCGGAGTTTCCACTCTGCCTTTGAAACCGAAGTCGTTATCTCTGTCCACAACGAGGATCAGTGTCTTGTTCACGGAGTTAAATCTGGCTTGTTACACTTATAATTATTCCCGTAACGTTCCGAATCATCACCTTTTTACAGTGGATGGCGATGCTGTATCATGCAGATCAAGTGGCACGGGCATTCGTGTTTCGAATACAGCGACGGGAACATAACCGTCGTCATCGATCCCCACGACGGAAAATCGATAGGGATAAAACCGCCGAGAGCTACGGCGGACATAGTCCTGATGACCCATGACCATTACGACCACAATGCCGCGAGGGTCATAAACGGGGACCACAAGAACCACCTGGCCCACAACGGAAGGTTCGAATGCAAAGGCATGAACTTCCACGGGTACGCCACGTTCCACGACCAGGAGAACGGCAAGCTGAGAGGATTCAACACGATGTACGCCTTCCAGATGGACGGCATAAGCATCTGCCACTGCGGAGACCTGGGGGACATACCGTCCGACAACGTCATAAAGGCGGTGAAGGGCGTGAACATACTGTTCCTGCCCGTGGGCGGAGTGTACACGATGGAGAACGATCAGCTCAAGGAATTCATAGAACTGATCTCGCCGCAGGTCGTCGTCCCGATGCACTACCGCGTGGGCGGACTGACCATACCGGTGGCGAGCCTGGACAGCTTCCTGTCGATGATACCCGAGGATAACGTCGTATACGTCGGGAACTCGCTGGACATATCCAAGGACGAACTGCCCGAAACAAAAGAATGCTGGGTGTTCGACCGTCAGTAGAGACAGAGGGCGTCTTCCAGCTTCCCCATCTCGATAGGCGTGGTGGTGTCTCCCACTACCGCACCCTTGCTGTTGGCGACGACGCACGGGGCTATGAACCTGGAGCCGTGGTTCAGCGTTGTCTTGACGACGCTGTCCACTTTCAATACTTCCTTTATCAGGCGTATATCCTCTTCGGTCGCCTCGGGATGCACTGCGGCCCCCTTGTTGGTGACCCTGCATGCTGATCCTACGGTGTTTATGTCGGCGATGGTCGACCTGACGCACTCGACGCCGAGGGCATCTTCGATGCCCTTCATCGACGCGTCGTCTATCTCGGGGTTGACTATCGCACCGTGATCGTTCACGAGGATGTTGTTCCCGGCCGCGTTGAGCTTGTCCTGGATAAGGGCAACGGGGGTCAGCTCGCGTATGACCTCGAGCTCCCTCTCTCCCGCAAGACCGGACACGATGGCCCCGTTGGAGTTCATGGCGATCAGGGAACCGACGACATAGCTGTCGCCGATCGTGACCCTGACCGCTTTCACTCCCAGCGCCTGCTCGATGTCCCCGACCATCTGGTCGGCGGCATCGTAGGCGACAAAAGCGAGGCTCTCGCTGGCCGCGACGAATACGCCGATAGTCGGATTTCCGCCGTACCGCGAGAACCTCATCATGTTTTCACCTCACTCCGCGAGGGACACTTCGACAAGCCCGTCGTCGTATTTGACGGCCTTGACGGTGATCTTCTTGGGCGGGTTCTGGATTCCCCTCTCCCAGATCTTCTCGTTGAGCTTGGCGTCGATCCAGACCTTGTCCGACTCGACCTTCATGTGCCTCATGATGTTCTCCCTGATCTCCTTGATCGCGCGTTTCGCTCTCTTGGTGCGGGGAGCCATCTTGGTGGCCCTCATGGGGATGGTGATAATTCTCTCGATTTCGTCACTCATTTCAATCCCTCACTCTTTCAGTTTGCTCACACGCCACGACCTTCTCTTGGGGTGGCGGAGGAACTGTCTGTTCGTTCTGATCATAACCCAGGCGGGGACACGGCGGTTCTGTTTCGTCGCCTTGTTGAGCCTGGCCTTCATGGCTGGCGGTTTAGTTGATGACATGGTTATCTCCTCTCGATGGTGATCTCCCTGTGTTGCGGGGCGACCTGCCTCAGGATGTCTCTGAGCATGGCGTCGGTAATGACTCCCTGTAGTTTTCCGGACTGGGCGAACTGTATCAATTGCATCTCCACGGAGTTCGCAAGCTCCGGGTTCGCGACCCTTATGTTCGCGAGCCTGTCCCTTGCTTCCGGGGTAAGGATCTGCCTTAATATCGCCTGTTTCTGGATCTCCATCTGTCTGCGCTGATTGTCTGCGGCCTGCTGCTGTACGGCTGCCTGCTGCTGACCGGCCTGCATCTCTGCGAGCCTTCTCTGTCTCAATGCGTCCAATTCAGGGTCATCCATGCTCATTCCACCTTAGGCTTTCATCTCGTCGAATACCTCTTTCGCGGTGTTGTCCAAAAGCGACATACCGCTGGGGCTTATAGCACGGCCTTCCTTGTCCTTCGAGACGAGATAGCCAGCCTGCTCGAGCTGAATCATACATTTTCTTGCAATGCTGCGGCTTCCCTTGACTGCCCTGTTAGGCATCGTGCCTTCGTCGGCGAATCCGCCATACTCGGCTGCGAGCTTTGAGGATCCCATGGGACCCTTGATGTAGAGCTTTCTCAGGATCGAGGCGGCCCTTGTGAACCACCAGTCTTCCTGGGTAGGGGCCTTCTCTGTGTGCCTGCCTGTCTTCACATACTCGGCCCATTCGGGAGGTACGATG